>CAZVVS010000027.1:0-22742 GCA_964630585.1 uncultured Gordonia sp. | reverse complement strand
CGCCTCGGCCATCTTCTTGGCCAGCGAGTTCGCCACCGCCTTGGCGATCAGCGTCTTGCCGCAACCGGGCGGACCGTAGAGCAGAACGCCCTTGGGCGGGCGCAGCGAATACTCGCGGAACAGTTCGTTGTGCAGGAAGGGCAGCTCGACGGCGTCACGGATCTGCTCGATCTGTCGGCCCAGCCCGCCGATGTCGGAGTAGTCGACGTCGGGCACCTCTTCCAGGACGAGGTCCTCGACCTCGGCCTTCGGGATGCGCTCGAAGGCGACCCCGGCCTTGTTGTCGATGAGCAGCGAATCGCCGGGGCGCAGCTTCCGACGGTGCTCTTCGCCGTCTTCGGCGACACGCAGCGGTTCGGCGAGGACGACGACGCGCTCCTCGTCGGCATGACCGACGACCAACGCCCGCTCACCGTCGGCGAGTACCTCACGCAGGGTGGCGATCTCGCCGGACACGTCGAAGTCGCAGCCCTCGACGACGGTCAGCGCCTCGTTGAGGCGCAAGGCCTGTCCGATGCGCATCTCGGTAACGTCGAGGTTGGGCGAGACGGTCAGGCGCATTTTGCGCCCGGAGGTGAACACGTCGACCGTCGAGTCGTCGGGGTAGACCGACTGCAGCACGCCGTATCCACTGGGCGGCTGGCCGAGGCGGTCGACCTCTTCGCGCAGCGCGACGAGCTGCTGGCGGGCCTCTTTGAGGGTCTCGAGGAGCTTGGCGTTACGCGCGGAAAGGTTGTCGACCCGCTCCTGCAATTGCGCGGCGGAGCCCGTCGGCCGGGGTGATCCGCCCGGCTGGTTGGTCTCGGTATGTTCGTTAGTCACGACTGACTCCTTCTCCCGCTCCGCTTCCCACGCTACCGGCGATCCGGCGCCGATGCGCGCGGGGCGCGCTCGGCCTGTGACGTGATTCGCACTATTTCGACCCGCCGGTGGGGCGCCGGTGCGGGCGCAACGTCGTCTGCCCGTCGGCCAGCCGGCGCGCGGTGACGAGGAAGGCCGTGTGGCCCTGCATGCGGTGCTCGGGACGGACCGCCAGGCCCACCGCGCTCCAGTCGCGGACCAGCGTCTCCCACGCACGCGGCTCGGTCCAGCACTCCTGCTCGCGCAGCGCCTCGATAATGCGGGACAGCTGGGTCACGGTGGCCACGTAGACGATGAGGACCCCACCGGGTACGAGGGTCTGACGAACCGTCTCCAACGGCTCCCACGGCGTCACCATGTCGAGGATGAGCCGATCAGCCTGGTCAGCCGGGTCGTGGTCGGCCAGGTCGCCGACGCGCAACTCCCAGTTGTCAGGCGCCGAGCCGAAGAAGGTCTCGACGTTGCGGCGCGCGTATTCGGCGTGGTCCTCGCGGATCTCGTACGAGAGCACCGAACCCGACCCGACCGCCCGGAGCAGGCCGCACGTCAACGCGCCCGAACCGGCGCCCGCCTCGATGACGCGGCAGCCCGGGTGGATGTCGCCCTCGGTGATGATCTGCGCCGAATCCTTCGGATAGATCACTTGCGCACCGCGCGGCATGGAGAGCACGAAGTCGGTGAGCAGCGGGCGAAGCGCCAAGTACGGTGTGCCACTGGTCGCCTCGACCACGCACCCCTCGGGCTGACCGATCAAATCATCGTGGGCGATAGCACCGCGGTGGGTGTGGAACTGTTTGCCCGGCTCCAGGACGACGGTGAACTTCCGCGACTTCGCGTCGGTCAGCTGCACCCGGTCACCCACCTCGAACGGCCCAGTGGTCGGCATCGGGTATCTCCTCGAGGATCGGCGTCGGCAAGCGGCACCCGATTATCCCGTGAACGTTTCCCGGAGTTAACACAGGGGTGCCACGGGGGCGCCTGCCCGCCACGCGCGGGCAACATGCTGCTCACACGACGGTTCTACTTTGGCTTTGCGACGGCGGCTGGCCGTTTTCTTTCCGGACAGAGGAGTAACCGTGAGTGGCAGCAGTTCGCGACGTCAGGCGATCAAGGCAGTGATGTCGTATGAGAAGGAGCCCGCGGGTTTCACCGAGCCGATGGGCGACACATTCGGGCGGAACGTGTTCGGCCTGTCCGAGATGCGCAAGCGCCTGCCCAAGCACGTATTCAAGGCCGTTGCGGCCACCATCGATTCGGGCGCCTCGATGGATCCACAGATCGCCGACTACGTAGCCGTCGCGATGAAGGACTGGGCGGTGGAGAAGGGTGCCACGCACTACGCGCACGTCTTCTACCCGCTGACCGGGTTCACCGCGGAGAAGCACGACTCTTTCCTCGAGCCCGAGAACGACGGGTCGTCGCTGGCCGAGTTCGCCGGCAAGACCCTGCTGCAGGGTGAGCCGGATGCGTCGAGCTTCCCCAACGGCGGCCTGCGCGTGACGTTCGAGGCGCGCGGCTACACCGGCTGGGACGTGACCAGCCCGGCCTACATCCTGGAGAACCCGAACGGCAACACCCTCTGCATCCCGACTATCTTCATCTCGTGGACTGGCGAGGCCCTCGATAAGAAGACCCCGCTGCTGCGCAGCCAGCAGGCGATGAGCAAGCAGGCGATGCGGCTGCTCGAACTCTTCGGCCACGACGACGTCGACACCGTGGTCTCCTACGCGGGCGCCGAGCAGGAGTACTTCCTCGTCGACGAGCACTTCTTCTACGCACGCCCGGACTTGATGACGTGTAACCGGACGCTCTTCGGGGCGCCGCCGTCGAAGGGCCAGGAGTTCGACGACCACTACTTCGGCGCAATTCCCGACCGGGTGCTGGCGTTCATGATCGAGCTGGACCGCGAGCTGTTCAAGCTGGGCATCCCGTCGAAGACCCGCCACAACGAGGTTGCGCCCGGGCAGTTCGAGATCGCGCCGGTCTTCGAGCGCTCCGTGCTCGCCCACGACCACCAGCAACTGATGATGACCACGATGAAGAAGGTCGCCGAGAAGTACGGCATGAAGTGCCTGCTGCACGAGAAGCCGTTCGCCGGCGTCAACGGGTCGGGCAAGCACGTCAACTTCTCGCTGGGCAACTCCAACCAGGGCAATCTGCTCAACCCCGGTGACACCCCGCACAAGAACATGCAGTTCCTCACGTTCTGCGGGGCGATCATCCGGTCGGTGCACAAGTACGGCGGACTCTTGCGCGCTGCGGTGGCTTCGGCGTCCAACGACCACCGGCTCGGTGCCAACGAGGCCCCGCCGGCGATCATCTCGATCTTCCTCGGCGACCAGCTGATGGACGTCTTCGACCAGATCGCCAAGGGCGGCGCCACCGACTCGAAGTCGGCCGGTGTGATCGAGCTGGGCGTCGACACGCTGCCGCCGCTGAAGGCCGACCCGGGCGACCGCAACCGGACCAGTCCCTTTGCCTTCACCGGCAACCGGTTCGAGTACCGCGCCCCCGGCTCCAACCAGTCGATCTCCGATCCGATGGTCGCGATCAACACAATCCTGGCGGACTCGCTCGATTTCGTCTCCACCGAGTTGGAAGGGCTCCTTGCCGAAGGCGCCACCCTTGCCGAGGCGGTGCAGAAGGTCCTGCAGGGGATCGTCACGACGCACGGCAACGTCATCTTCAACGGTGACGGCTACTCCGACGCCTGGCAGGAGGAGGCGGCCTCGCGCGGCCTGAAGAACCTGCGCACGACGGTCGACGCAGTGGTCGAGTACACGTCCCCCGAGGTCGTCGAGGTCTTCGAGCGCTACGGCGTGCTCAGCGCCCGCGAGTTGAAGGCCCGCGAGGATGTCATCTTCGAGTACTACGCACTCACCCTGCTGGTTGAGGCGAAGGAGACCGTCGAGGTCGCCACGACGATGTTGATGCCGGCCGCGATCCGCTTCCAGGGCGAGCTGGCCGCCGCCGCCGCCGCGCTCAAGGCCGCCGGAGTCCACACCAAGACCCCGTTGTTGACCGAGGTCAGCGAGAAGATCATCGAGCTCGACGACGCGATCAAGGAGCTCACCGCGGCGATCGGCAAGATGCACGGAGAGACCGAGTACGAGGAGTCGAAGTACGCCTTGGAGAAGCTGATCCCGAAGATGGCGGCCGTCCGCGAGAAGGCCGATGCGCTGGAGCCCATCGTCGCCGACGACCTCTGGCCGCTGCCGACCTACATCGAGATGCTCAACATCCTCTGAATCGCTTCACCTGAACCACATCGAATGGACCGCGCAGGTGGCGGCCACGCGGGCCCGGCGCTCCTCAGGGCTCGGCAAGTGCGGCCGCCACCTGCGGATCGGTTTCGACGAAGTGGCGCATGCTCCACTCCAACTCCTCGACCGGGGTTCCGGCTGCCTCGTGGCCGATGAGCAGCAGCATCGACGTCGCGGCGAACCGGTCCGCGTGGTCGGCATCGATCCCGATCTCGCGCACGTAGCGGGCGACGGCCTCTCGGCGCGCCGCGTCGACTGCGGAGAGGGCTTCGGCTACCCGCGCATCACCGGCGGCCCAGACGCGGATCGCCGCCTCGGAGCGGTGTGGGAGAGACAGCGCGACGCCGATCAGGGCCTCGATCCGCTCGTGCGGTGACGGCGCGACGTCGAGCCGGGCGACGATGCTGTCGGTGGCTTCGGCACGCCAGTGCTCGATCAACGCTGCCTCGAACTCCTTCCAGTTGCGGAAGGAGTGGTAGAAGGCGCCGGTGGTGAGCCCCGTCTGCCGGCACACCGCCGCCTGCTTGAAGCCGGCGTAGCCGTTCCGGCCGAGCACGGTCATCCCGGCTGCCAGGAAGCGCTCGCGCAACGGGTTCATAGGAGATCATTCTGTCCTACTTCCCCTCCAGCCACTCCATAAGTATACTTACGGGCACGGCGATTGAGAGGATCCTCACATGTTCCGATGGGACCGCAACCGGAGCCTTGACCCACACACCGATTTCGAGCAGATCTACCGGAACGTGGTAACCCTGGACTTCCCCTGGGACCTCAACCAGGCGCTGAGCTTCGCCCTGTTCCGCACATACGCGGTGCCGAGCATCGGCGCTCTACTGTCGGAATCCCGCGGCTTCGACGCCACACAGAAGCGCTACGACGACACCGGACTCCTCCTGGAGCGCCCGATGATCTGCGGTTTCGACTCCGACGAGGGCAAGACCGCGATCCGACGGATCAACCAGATGCACCGGTCCTACGACATCTCCAACGACGACCTGCGCTACGTCCTGGCCACCTTCGTCGTCATACCGAAGCGCTGGATCGACGACTACGGCTGGCGCCAGCTGACCTACGACGAGGTGACGGCGTCGGTCAACTACTACCGCAAGCTCGGCCGGCACATGAACATCAAGGACATCCCGGAGACCTACGACGAGTTCGCCGATCTGCTGGACTCCTACGAGGCGCAGCACTTCGCGTTCGACGCGGGCGGGCGCCGCGAGGCGGACATGACGATGGGATTGATGGCCACCTTCTACCCCCGACCCCTGCGGCCGGCGGTCCGCGTGTTCTCCCGCGCTCTCATGGACCGTCCGCTCCTGGACGCCTTCGGGTATTCCGAGCCGCCAGCCCTGGTCGTCGCACTCTCACGCGGAGCCATGCGGCTGCGCGCCGCCGCGCTGCGGGCCTTCCCACCACGGCTGCGCCCCAAGCCCTTCGAGAAGAACCGCCGCATGAAGAGCTACGCACCGGGCAACATCGCCACCGCGACTATGGGCACCTTCCCCAAGTGCCCGGTGCACGCCGAACCCGCAGCCGAGGCCGTCGCCTAGAACCGGCAAGAGCCTAGACGCAGCAGGAGCAGACTGCGCCGTCGCGGCGTCACGACTAGAAGCGGCACGAGCGGATGTCGGTGGCCAGGATGGCCTTCGCGCCCAGCTCCGCCAGCTCGTCCATGAGGTTCTGGTGGTCCTTGCGCGGCACCATTGCGCGCACCGCCACCCAGTCGGGGTCCGCCATCGGTGCCACCGTCGGCGATTCCAGGCCGGGGGTGAGCTTCGAGGCGCGCTCGAGGAGGCTGCGCGGGCAGTCGTAGTCGATCATCACGTACTGCTGCCCGAATACGACGCCCTGGACGCGCGCGACGAACTGACGACCGGCCTTGTCCAACTCGGCGCCCTTGCGCGAGACCAGGACGCCTTCCGAGTCGCACAACGACTCGCCGAAGGCCACCAGGGAATGCTGCCGCAGCGTGCGACCCGAACCGACCACGTCGGCGATCGCGTCCGCGACACCCAATTGGATCGAGATCTCGACTGCGCCGTCGAGGCGGATGATCTCGGCGTCGATCCCCCGCTCCCCCAAGTCCGCGCGCACCAGGTTCGGGTACGACGTCGCGATCCGCTTGCCGGTGAGGTCGGCGACGGTCCAATCCGTCCCCGCGGGCGCGGCGTAGCGGAACGTCGACGATCCGAAGCCCATCGCCAGCTGCTCGTCGACGGCGGCACCGGAGTCGGCGGCGAGGTCGCGGCCGGTGATCCCGAGGTCCAGGGTGCCCTGCCCGACGTAAATCGCGATGTCCTTGGGACGCAGGAAGAAGAACTCGACGTCGTTGGCGGTGTCGAGGACGGTGAGGTCTTTGGAATCCGACCGTTTGCGGTAGCCCGCCTCGGCGAGCACGGTGCCCGCCGACTCGGAGAGGGCGCCCTTGTTGGGGACTGCGACGCGCAGCATGTCTGTTTCAGATCCTTATCGTCGTCGAGATCGATCGTCGAGTGGTGGACGGGTCACAGGTGCCGGTAGACGTCGTCCAGGCTCAGACCGCGTTTGATCATCATCACCTGCAGCCAATACAGCAGCTGGGAGATCTCCTCGCCCAGCGAGTCGTCGGACTCGTGCTCGGCAGCCAGCCACACCTCGCCGGCCTCTTCGATGATCTTCTTCCCGAGCGTGTGCACACCGGAATCGAGCGCCGCAACCGTGCCACTACCCGACGGTCGGGTACGAGCCTTTTCGTCCAGCTCGGCGAACAGTTCGTCGAAGGTTTTCACGGTTGCCCATCTTCCCACGTCACGCGCGTGCGGCCCAATCGCTTTCCGCAGCGCCACTTCCCGGTCGCCGCTTACCCAGCCACCGCGGCGTTGCAACCCTCACGGCAGCCGCGCCCACAGGGTCAATAGCCGCGTGGTCTGGCGCGGCGAGTGGTTGTCGTCGACGACGAGGTGGATCAGGTGTCCGCCGGCGCGTGCTCCCGAGACCGCCATGCCCTCGTAGTTGTCGAGTAGCGGGTTGCGCTGGGGTTGTCTGGTGCGCGCGCCCAGCGTCGGACACTGTCGGAGGTCGGCGAGCGGGCGGCGAGCCAGATGACGCACCTGGGTTCCCCCGCGCGCGATCCCGACGCGGTCCGGGCGGCCGCCGTCACGTGGCCCGATGTCAGCGGTGGTCAGCACGACACTGTTCCCGCGGACCGGGCTGTACGCGCCCTCCAGTACGACGAGGCGATCAGGGCCGTACGCCGCGATCTCGGCAACCCGCATCCCCGGAGCCGGGCGGTAGAGGAGTTCTCGGGCGAGGACGAATCGACCGTCCACACCCGGCCCCGCATCCCACCGATAGTCCAGCATCCGGATCGTGCCCGGATCGTCACCGGCGAGGGGCTTTTCCATCGCAGCGATGAGCCGGTCGCCTGCCGGTGTCGCGGTCAACCCCTCCAACGTCCCATTCGGGACCGCCTGCCCGAGCGGCGCCACCCGGAACCGCGGTGGAATCGAAAGGTCGTCGCGCCACCGACCGTCGCTGTCGAACACCGAGATCGCCGGGCCGCGCTCGGAGCTGACCGCGAACCGTCCGTCGGCCAGCACCGCGAGGCCCTCGTTGTCAGCGCGTCCCGGAATCGGGCGGCCGTCGCGGCCCGACAGCCGGATCGGCGGGCCCACGACGCGCGGCCTCGCCACGGGCAGCTCGTCGAGCCCGCCGATCGGCCAGATGAGCGCCGTCGTCGGCGTGCGATCGGCCAGCGCCAGGTAACGCCCCGCTCGCGCGTCGTGGGCCAGCGCCGACAACCCGGCCACCGGTTCGCCGCGATACGTGCGCTTGTCCAGCGCGTCGGAATAGCCGACAACACCTACCGACGGCGAGCATCGGCCGGGCACGTCCAGCACGCCCGGTACTGCCTGGGCCCTGGGGGCTCCGATTGCCGAAGCACCGACGACCTGCGCACCGACCGCGGCCAGCCCGACCACCATTGCGGCGAGTGCCTTCGACGATCGCCGGGTGATGGGTCGCATTGGTCGCATGTCAGCCATGACACTATGCGGCAGCCGATCGTTGCGGTGGTCGGGGCCGTTCGCGTGTCGTGCACGGAGGACCGGCCCCGACCGGGCCTGTTTCTCTATTGAGTTCTCAATCAACGCGCGCAGCCCGAGTGGAGCCGCTCATATCTGCGCCGGGGCCCGGTTGGTCGGGCGGCGGCGACTATCAACTCGTGTACTTCGTGCGCCGTGGCCGTTCATCGTCAGGCGGCGGCGACTTTGCTCGATGGGCGGGCCATGGCCATTAGTGGTCAGGCGACGGCATTCGGTTGCGTGGCGACCGCGTGGGCCGCGACCCGTGCCGGACCCCGCGGCCGCGGGGTTAGGCGGCGGCGGTGTCGGCCAGGGTCAGGGTTCGTCGATGATGGGAACGGATCCACCCGGTCTCCCCGGTGATCTCCGGTGGTTGGAACCACGGATGCCCGTCGTAGCCGATCCGCACCTTCCAGCCCTGGGTGTGGATCGCCCCGTGATGATGGCGCGGGCACAGCAACACCAGGTTGGCCACGACGGTTTCCCCACCTCTGGCCCATTCCACGATGTGGTGGGCCTCGGTATGCGCGGCGGGGCGTCCGCACCCGGGGAACGCGCATCCGCGATCGCGGGCGACTAGCGCCATCCGCACCGCCCCGGTCGCCAACCGCTGGTGCCGCTTGGCATACAACGGCACCGAATCGGCGGTGAGCAGCGCCGCGACCTCGACATCCCCGCAACAGATCTCGCGGGCCAACCGTGGTGACACCGAACCCGTATAGGCCAACTGCGCCACCGCCTCACCGGTCAACACCGACCCCGCCGCCGATCCCGCCGCAGCCGATCCCGCCGCAGCCGATCCCGCCGACTCCGATCCGACCGACTCCGATCCGACCGGTGGGGTCTCGATACGGCCCGCTCCTTCGTCGCGGTCCATCCGACCACCGGTGTCGGGCACTCGAGCACCAGCACCGGATCCTCGAGCACCGTTGATGGTGTCGGGGGTCTCGCTACGCCGACTCGCTGCGCTCGCCGGCACTCGACCACCATTGGCGGGGGTGTCGGGGATCAGGACTGGTAGCGGCACGGTCAGGGTGACCCTGGGCACGATCCCACCCACGATCGGGCGGTCCGGCGTGGCGAGGTAGGCCGACACCAACTCGACCAAACCGTCGGCGCAGCGTTGGGCCTTGGTCCGCGGATCCCGCCCACCATCAGGGGCTGGGACCGGCTTGCACAACGGTTCCAACGCGGTCAACAACTTCTCCCCCGATGCTTGGTCCAGATCGGCTTCGAGTCGGACCCGGCCCTCATCAGTGCGGGCGATCGTGGCTTCATTCAGCATCGGATTGTCCGCGGGAGCAATGCTGGGCGGATCGAGGGGGGCGAGTTCGTGGGCGATCTCACGGGCCTTCTCACCGATCTGGGCCGGGGTGTCGAACCGGGCGTGCACCCCCAACGTGGCAGCCACCGCATCCTTGTGCTCGGCATACCCCTGCGCCCCGACCCGCGACTGCACATGATCGAGGCCCCGGATGACCGCATCGGCGTGGTCGAGGGACAGATCCCCGTCGCGCATCTCCCGCGCCACCTGCGGCAACTCCTCCAACCGGGCACCCACGCGTGCCAACCGGGCCACCGCGGCCGGCGCCAACGGCAACTCCCGCAACAAATCCCGGCCCGACCGCAGCTTGCGCCGTGCCGGCAACCCGATCTTCTCCGCCCGCGCGGCACCGGCGGCCATCAGATAGCTGCCGATCGCCACCATCCGGAACCCCGACACCAGCACCGACACCAGTGCCGCGTCATCCTCAACCGCTTGCGCCCCGGCCAACAAGAACCCCAGCCCGGCACCGGTCTGCACAGCGGCCGGCGCCAAATCGTCGGCCAGTTCTGCGACCAGTTCGGCCAATCTCGTGGTGTCCATCCCCCACCCCCCTGATTGCTCAATGTGTTGTGTACCACACTATCGCACGTATGTTCGGATGTCGATTGGTTTCCCGCCATCCCCCCCGCGATCTGAGAACAGACTATCCCCGAGGTCTGACATGCCCCTGACCTGTGCACACACGCCGCGCATCAAGTCTGCAATGCAACCACTTCCGGTCTCGATACACCGGCTCGGCTAGCGCCTCGCCGGCACTCGACCACCGTGCCGCGGTCACTCGTCCACTCTTAGGGCCACCCGCTCTCCGTCGCGGGCACTCGACCACTGCGGCGGGCTACTCGGCCGCATCCTGGGTGGTCGCCGCCCCGAGGTCCTTGAGTGTCGGTATCCACCGTTGGGCTCGCTCGGCGACGGATTGGGCTCGGTCGGCGTGGGTTTGGGCTCGGTCGGCGTGGGTTTGGGCTCGGTCGACGCACATCCGGGCTCGGTCGACGCACATCCGGGCTCGCTCGACGCCAATCAAGGCTCGGTCGGCGACTATCTGAGCGCCAGGGCGCGGTGGAACGCGTCGGACAGCTCAGCGGCACCGACGTCGACGAGAGAGTCGCGGAACACCCGGCCCGGCGCCTCCGAAACTGCCACCGCGGACGGCACGATGAGCGCGGGACAGCCCGCAGCGCTCGCGGAAGCAGCGCCCGTCGGCGAGTCCTCGACCACCAGACACGAATACGGCGCGTAGCCGAGGAGATCGGCGGCACGCAGATACGGGAACGGTGCCGGTTTACCCATCGGCACCTCGTCGCCGCACACCGTCGCACTGAATCGAGCGCGGCCGATAGTCGCGAGTGCGACCTCGGTCAGTTCGCGCATGGTATTGGTGACCAGGACCATCGCGATCCCGGCGTCGGCGACGGCATCGAGCGCCTCACGCGCCCCCGGCCGCCACGGCAACCCCTCCTCGAACAATCCCCCGACGTGATCGAGCAGCCAGCGGGCATCGGCGTCGGTGTCACGATCGGCGACCGCGATCCCCGCGGCGTCGTAGACCTTGGACATCGCATCGGGCAGCGAGTTACCCAGGGTCGCCTCGCGCAGTTCGGGGCTAAGTGCCAGCCCGTTGCGTTCGGCGAAGTCTTCGACGGCGATGTCCCATATCGGCTCGGAGTCGATCAGAGTGCCGTCCATATCCCACAGGACCGCTGCGGGCGGTGTATAGCTCACCGTCGCATCATCTCACCGTCGGGCAGCACGAAACACCGTCGACGGCTCACCTCACACTGGCTGATCCGTCACACCGCACCGCCCGTCGCGAAACCCACCACGCTCGAAACCCACCACGCTCGAATGGCGAAGCCTCAGACGTTGAAGTACTTGGCCTCAGGGTGGTGCAGCACGAACGCATCGGTCGACTGCTCCGGGTGCAACTGCAACTCCTCCGACAGCACGACGCCGATCCGCTCCGACTCCAGCAGGTCGACCATGTGCGCGCGGTCCTCCAGATTCGGGCACGCGCCGTAGCCGAACGAGTACCGGGCGCCGCGGTATTCGAGGTCGAAGAAGCCCTGCGGGTCGTCGGGGTCCTCGGCGGCCATTGAACCGCCGGCGAATGTCAACTCCGAGCGCACCCGCTGGTGCCAGTACTCGGCGAGCGCCTCGGTGAGCTGCACGCTGATCCCGTGCACCTCGAGGTAGTCGCGGTAGGCGTCGCCGGCGAACAACTCGTTCGCGAAGTCGGCGATCTCGCTGCCCATCGTCACCAGCTGCAGCGGCAACACGTCGGTGCCGCCCATCTCGACCGCCCGCTCGCGCGAGGCGATGAAGTCGGCGATGTTGAGGAAGCGCGGCCGCTGCTGGCGCGGGAACTCGAAACTGACGCGCACCGGCGCCGACGGGTCGGGCTCGGTGAGGATGTGCACGGTATCGCCCTCGCTGACCGCCGGGAAGTAGCCGTACACGACGGCGGCATGGGCGAGGATCCCCTCGGTCGAAAGCCGATCGATCCAGTACCGAAGCCGCGGTCGCCCCTCGGTCTCGACGAGTTCCTCGTAGCTGGGCCCCTCACCTCCGCGCGCCCCACGCAACCCCCACTGGCCCAGGAAGAGGGCGCGCTCGTCGAGCCGCTGCAGATAATCCGCGACGGGGATGCCGCGGACGACGCGGCTGCCCCAGAACGGCGGCACCGGGATCTCGTTGTCGTCGGCGACGTCGGAGCGCGCCGGCACTTCCACCGGCACCTCGGCGGCCTTGCGCTTGGCGGCGATCGCCTTGGACCGCGCGTGGCGCTCCTTGCGCTCGGCAGCCTTCGCTGCAGCCGCCTTGGCTTCCTCGCTGTCGGGATCAGGACCCTCACCACGTTTCACAGCCATGATGTCGTCCATCAGGCGCAGCCCCTCGAAGGCATCGCGCGTGTAGTGGACGTCACCGTCGTAGGTCTCGGTGAGGTCGTTCTCGACGTACGCGCGGGTCAGTGCGGCGCCACCCAGCAGCACCGGGTACTCCGCAGCACCCCGGGAGTTCATCTCCTCGAGGTTCTCCTTCATGACCACGGTCGACTTCACCAGCAGTCCCGACATCCCGATGACGTCGGCATTCTTGTCGCGCGCCGCCTCCAGAATGGTGTTGATCGGCTGCTTGATCCCGAGGTTGACCACCTCGTAGCCGTTGTTCGACAGGATGATGTCGACCAGGTTCTTGCCGATGTCGTGGACGTCGCCCTTCACCGTCGCCAGGACGATGCGGCCCTTGCCGCTGTCGCCGGTCGACTCCATGTGCGGCTCGAGGTGCGCGACCGCGGCCTTCATGACCTCGGCCGACTGCAGCACGAACGGCAGCTGCATCTGCCCCGACCCGAACAGCTCGCCGACGGTCTTCATCCCGTTCAGCAGCGTCTTGTTGATGATCTCCAGCGGCGGCACCTGCGTCATGGCCTCCTCGAGGTCGGCCTCCAGGCCCGCACGCTCACCGTCGACGATGCGACGCTCGAGCCGCTCGAAGAGCGGCAGCGCGGCCAACTCCGCAGCCCGACTCTCCCGCGACGATGCCGCCGACACCCCCTCGAACAGCTCCATCAGCTTCTGCAGCGGGTCATAACCCTCGCGCCGGCGGTCATAGACGAGGTCGAGGGCGACCTCGCGCTGCTCGTCGGGAATCCGCGCCATCGGCAGGATCTTCGATGCGTGCACGATCGCCGTGTCCAGTCCGGCCTGGACGCACTCGTGCAGGAACACCGAGTTCAACACCTGCCGCGCGGCGGGGTTCAGGCCGAACGAGATGTTGGAAATGCCCAGGGTGAAGTGCAGCGACGGATGCGCCTGCTTCAATCGGCGAATCGCCTCGATCGTCTCGATGCCGTCGCGGCGCACCTCCTCCTGGCCGGTGGAGATCGGGAACGTCAACGCGTCGACGATGATGTCCTCTTCGGACAGACCCCACTGCCCCGTCAGGTCGGCGATCAGACGTTCGGCAATGCTCACCTTGTGGTCGGCGGTGCGCGCCTGCCCTTCCTCGTCGATGGTCAGTGCCACGACCGCGGCGCCGTGTTCGACGACGAGCGTCATGATCCGCTGATACCGCGACCCGGGGCCGTCGCCGTCCTCGAAGTTGACCGAGTTGACCGCGCAGCGCCCGCCGAGTGCTTCCAGGCCGGCCTCGATCACGTCGGGCTCGGTGGAGTCGATCATGATCGGCAGCGTCGAGGCCGTCGCGAAGCGCGTGGCCAGTGCCGTCATGTCGAGCGCGCCGTCGCGTCCGACGTAGTCGACGTTGAGGTCGAGCATGTGCGCACCATCGCGCGTCTGCTCCTTGGCGACGTCGAGGCAGTGCTGGTAGTCCTGCGCGATCATCGCCTCGCGGAACGCCTTGGACCCGTTGGAGTTGGTCCGCTCCCCGATCACCAGGAAGCTGGCGTCCTGGTCGAAGGGCACCGAGGTGTACAGCGACGACGTCGCCGACTCGTGTTGCGGATCGCGCGGGGCGCGCTCCACCGCGGCGACCGCGTCGGCGACCTGCCGGATGTGCTCGGGCGTCGTGCCACAGCAGCCGCCGACCATGGACAACCCGTACTCGGTGACGAAGCCGCTCAGCGCGACGGCCAGCTCCTCCGGGGTCAGCGGATACTCGGCCCCCTTCGGACCGAGCACCGGCAGGCCGGCGTTGGGCATCACCGACACCGGGATGCGCGCATGCCGCGACAGATAGCGCAGGTGCTCGCTCATCTCGGCCGGACCGGTCGCACAGTTCAGCCCGATGACGTCGATGCCCAGCGGCTCCAGCGCGGTCAGGGCCGCGCCGATCTCCGATCCCAGGAGCATGGTCCCGGTCGTCTCGACCGTCACGTGCACCAGGATCGGGATGTGTCGGCCGGCCTGCGCCATTGCCCGCCGGCATGCGACAACGGCGGCTTTCACCTGCAGCAGGTCTTGGGCGGTCTCGATGAGGATGCCGTCGGCACCGCCGTCGAGCATTCCCGTCGCACACTGCTGGTAGGCGTCGCGCAGCACCGCGAACGTCGTGTGCCCCAGGCTGGGCAGCTTGGTGCCCGGCCCGATGGAGCCCAGCACGAAGCGGTCGGTGCCCGAGACCGTCTTGCCCATCTCGTCGGCGACGCCCCGCGCGATCGCCGTTCCACGGTAGGCCAGGTCGGTGATGCGGTCGGCGATGTCGTAGTCGCCGAGGTTCGAAAGGTTGCACCCAAAGGTGTTGGTCTCGACGAGATCCGCGCCGGCCTCGAAGTACGACCGGTGGATGTGGGCCAGCACGTCGGGGCGGGTCTCGTTGAGGATCTCGTTGCAGCCCTCGAGACCGAGGAAGTCGTCGAGTGTCAGATCCGCCGCCTGCAGCATCGTGCCCATCGCGCCGTCACCGATCAGGACGCGCTGCGACATGGCCGACAGCAGCGTCGAATCGTAGGCGGGCACGCCGATAGACACCGAATTCATGTCCACCAGAGTATTCGCCCGCCCGCAGCGCTCCACCGTAGGCTGGTCCTATGACCCCCGATCACCCCGTCACGCTGTCGCAGTTGCGCAGCCCCGTGCTGGTGGCCGCATTCGAGGGCTGGAACGATGCGGGCGAGGCCGCCACAGGTGCGCTCGAGCACCTCGAGCTGTTCTGGAATGCCGAGCAAGCCTGCGAGATCACGCCCGACGATTACTACGACTTCCAGGTGAGCCGGCCAACGGTCCACCTGATCGACGGGGTCAGCCGACGCCTGGAATGGCCGACGACGACGTTCTCCTACTGCTCGCCGCCGGGCGCTGACCACGATCTGGTGCTGGTCAAGGGCATCGAGCCCAACTTCCGCTGGCGGGCCTTCGTCGCGGAGATCGCCGAGATCGCCGAGATCGCCGGTGTCACCTCGGCCGTGATGCTGGGCTCGATGATGGCCGACGTCCCCCACACGCGTCCTGTATCGATCTCCGGTTCGGCGCACAGCAGTGAGGCGGCCAAGCAGTATCGGCTTGCCGAGTCGCGGTACCAGGGGCCGACGGGGATCACGGGCGTGCTGCAGGACGGCCTCGTCGCCGCTGGGATCCCGTCGGTGTCGCTCTGGGCCGCGGTCCCGCACTACCTTTCGTCCTCACCGAATCCAAAGGCGACGCTGGCGCTGTTACGCCGACTCGAAGACGTTCTCGACCTCGAGATCCCGATGGACCAACTCCCCGAGCGCGCGGCGGCATGGGAGCGCACCGTCGACGAGATGACCTCCGACGACGAGGACATGGCCGAGTACATCCGCCAGCTCGAGGAGAACGACGACGCGGCGGCGGCGGATCCCGAAACGCTGCCGGAGATCGACGGCGAGCAGCTTGCCGCGGATTTCGAGCGCTATCTGAGGCGCCGCAACCCCGACGCCGGCTAGTTCCGGGACTGGCCCGGCCCCGCGGCGTCGAGTCAGCCGATCCGCTCGATGGACACGACCGGCGTCGTGATGCGCCACGTCCGGACATCCGGGTCATCGACGGCGCGTACCCAGAATTGGGCCGACTCCCCCACCGTGCACACCTTGACGCCCAGCAGCGGGATGTCCTCGGAGTCGCGCCGCAGCTCGCTGATCTCCCATGCACCATCGGTGCTGCTGCCGACGCCGGGCGCGCGCAACAGTGTCATCTCACCGAAGTCGAGGAGGTAGGTCGACGTCCGGGTCACCACTGTCCACACCCCCTCGGAGGTGTCAGTCGGGATGCGCTTCACCTGTGCCACGGTTCGGACCTTAGCGCAGGTCGACGCCGAGCAGCGCGTCGACCGCTGCCACCACGTCGGCGGCACCCGACGAGTCGCTCCCTAGGCCCAGTTCGACATCGGCGACCCACCCGTCGATCGCCGCCAGGGCCTTCGGCGTGTCCAAGTCGTCGGCCAGGTGCGCGCGCACCCGCTCGATGACCGGCGCCGCGTCGGGGCCCGTCCCGGTGGCCACCGCGGCGCGCCAGCGATTCAGCCGGGCGACGGCCTCCTCGAGCACCGCATCGGTCCACATCCGGTCGGCGCGGTAATGCTCCGCCCCCAGTGCCAGGCGCACCGCACCGGGGTCGACACCGGCCTCGCGCAGCTTGTGCACGAACACGAGGTTGCCCAGGCTCTTGGACATCTTCTCCCCGTCCAGCCCCATCATCCCGGTGTGCACGTAGTGCCGCGCGAAGCGGCGGACGCCGGTGAGCACCTCGGCATGGGCGGCGGAAAACTCGTGGTGCGGGAAGATCAAGTCGTTGCCGCCGCCCTGGATGTCGAATCCCGCCCCCAGACGGTTCAACGCGATGGCCGAGCATTCGACGTGCCACCCGGGCCGTCCGTCGCCGAACGGCGCCGGCCACGACGGCTCGCCGTCGCGCCGGGCGCGCCACAGCAGCGCATCGAGGCGGTCACGTTTGCCCGGGCGGTCGGGATCCCCGCCCCGCTGCGCAAAGAACATCTCCATCGTCGGCCGGTCGTAGCCCGACTCGTAGCCGAACTGCTCGGTGGCATCTATCCGGTAGTAGACGTCGGGATACTCTGCGTCGTCGACGATGTAGGCCGCCCCGGACTCGAGTAGCCGTCCGACCATTTCGACGACCTCGCCGACGGATTCCACGGCGCCCACGTACTCCTGTGGCGGCAACACCCGCAATCCCGCCATGTCATCGCGGAACAGTGCGATCTCGCGAGCACCCAGATCGCGCCAATCCACGCCGTCGCGCTGCGCCCGCTCGAAGAGCGGATCGTCGACGTCAGTCACGTTCTGCACGTAGACGACCTCGTGCCCGGCGTCGCGCAGCAACCGGTTGACGAGGTCGAAGGTGAGGTAAGTGGCGGCGTGGCCGAGGTGGGTCGCGTCGTAGGGGGTGATGCCGCAGACGTACATCGTCGCCGTTTTCCCGGGCGCGACCGGGAGCACCTGGCGGGCCGAGGTGTCGTACAGGCGGAGGGCGGGGGGCGCTCCGGCGAGCGGCGGCACTGCCGGCGGTGACCACGACTGCATGTCCGCCAGCTTAAGTGGCCGCAGAAGGACTCAGAACGGCGGCCACGGAATCGGCCGATGATCCGGCGGCGACGGCAACTCGGGGTCGTCGACCAACCGGCGGGCGCGGTTGAGCAGGGCCGCCACCTCGTCGGCGGTGATCAACCCGCGCAATCCGACCGCCAGCTGCCCGTCGGGGTCGGCCAGCCGTTGCGCGAACGCGTCGACGTCGGCGAGAAGACCGCCGGGAACCGCCAATCCGGCCCAGCCCCACAGCACGGTGCGCAGTTTGTCGTGCGCGTGCAGGCAGATGCCGTGGTCGATGCCGTACACCACCCCGTCGGTCCCGGTCAGGATGTGGCCGCCCTTGCGGTCGGCGTTGTTGAGGAGCACATCGAGGACGGCCATCCGCTGCAGTCGCGGGTCATCGGCATGGACCAGGACGACCTCGTCGCCGCGCCCGTCGAAGCCGGACACGATCGGGAAGTAGTCCGCCAGCACGGCATCGGGGCCGCACAGGTCGACCAGCTCCGGACCCGACTGCCCTCCGGGGTCGGCCGGGTCGGCCACGTCGACCCAGCGCTGCACCATGCCCTCCCCGAGCGGTCCCGAGTCCCGGAACACAGTCTGTGGCACCGTGTCCCACCCGAGATCGGCGCACACCAGATAAGCGGCGACCTCGCGCCCGGCCAGTGTGCCGTCCGGAAAGTCCCACAGTGGGGCCTCGCCGCTGACCGGCTTGTAGACGCACCGCACCGGATTCCCGTCGGCGCAGGTGGCCGTCGCGACCAGCGTGACGTTGCTGGCATGGGGAATCCGGCCGAGGACCTCCAATTCCCCGTGCGCCAACGCGTCGATGACGTCGAACCCGTCCGCGTCGGTCATCGACTACTCCGGCTCGTCGTCGGCTACACCGCCACTGTCGCCGTCACCGTCGAAATCGAACTCGTAGGGTTCCAGGGCCAACGGTTCGCGCTTGTATCCGTTGGTGCGCACGCACAGGTGACCGTCGGGATCGAGTGGCCCCGAACACAGCGGGCACGGCGGGCGGCCCGCGGACACGATCGCCTCGGCCCGGGCGGCGAACCCGCGCGCCGCTTCGGTGGTGAGGAACACTCGCAAAGCGTCCGGGCCGTCGTCGCGGTCGTCGAGGACGATGCTCTCGTCGAGCGACTCCTCGGTCACCGCGAGCAGTTCGACGACCACCGAGTTCTCATTCGCGTCCCAGCCCAGTCCCATCGTGCCGACACGGAACTCGGTGTCGATCGGCATGACGAGCGGTTGCAGGTCGTCCACCTCGCCGGTGGCCGGTGGGATCGGCGTGGCGAAACGGCGGGCCACCTCGTCGAGGAGGGCGTCGATCCGGTCGGCGAGGATCGCCACCTGCTGCTTCTCCACCTGCACCGACACGACGCGGCTGGCGTGGACGGCCTGCACGTAGAACGTGCGGTCGCCGGGCTCACCCACCGTCCCGGAGATGAACCGGTCGGGGCTGCGGAACACATGGATCGAGCGCGACATATCAGTGCCCTCCCGCCCCGGTCGCGCCGCCGACGGCCCCTGCCAGCGCCGCGTCGCGCGCTGGGAGGGACAGGTGTGCGGTGTTGTTCACGGTGTGCACATAGGTCTGGCGCGGGTGGTAGCGGATCACCGACATCGACGCCGGCTCGACGACGATGCGCTGGAATCCGTCGAGGTGCAGGCCCATGGCGTCGGCGATGACGGCCTTGATGATGTCGCCGTGCGTGCAGGCGACCCACAGGCCGGTGCCGTCCTCACCGCCGTACTGGGCGTCGAGTTCGCGCACGGTGGTCACCGCCCGGTTCGCCATCGCCGACATGGCTTCGCCGCCAGGGAAGACCGCGGCGCTGGGCTGGCGCTGCACCGTCTGCCACAACGGTTCCTTGGCGAGTTCGCGCAGCGGCCGGTTGGTCCATTCCCCGTAGTCGACTTCGGTGAGACCGTCGACGATCACCTGCGGTACCC
Organism: uncultured Gordonia sp.; assembly: GCA_964630585.1. Taxonomy (GTDB): domain Bacteria; phylum Actinomycetota; class Actinomycetes; order Mycobacteriales; family Mycobacteriaceae; genus Gordonia. The sequence continues at coordinate 3,308 of CAZVVS010000027.1, read as the reverse complement.
CGGTCAGGCCGTCGACCAGCGGCGCGACCGTTTCGGCGCACCGCTGCAACGGGGAGCGGGCGATGGCGACGAGGTCGGCGCCCCGCTCGCCCAGACGCGCCGGGAGTTTCACGGCCTGATCGCGCCCCACCTCGTCGAGCCCGATTCCCGGGCTGCGTCCGGCGAGTACCGCCGCTGTATTCGCCGTGGAGCGCCCGTGCCGCACCAGGATGACCGCCATGGGATCAGCTTACGGGCGGGGCAATCAGGCCGCAGGGAGCGGACCGCTGGCGACGACGCCGGTGCCCAGGAGGATCAGCAGCACCACGCCCAGTACCACCCGATACACGCCGAACCAGTTGAGCGAGTGGTGGGAGACGAACTTCAGAAGCCAGGCGATGGCGGCATAACCGACCACGAAGGCGATGGCCACCGATACCAGCAGTTGCGGGCCGCTGGCCGCCAGGCCCACCCCGCTGGGGTGGAACGCGTCGGGCAGGCTGAACAATCCGGCACCGAAGACCGCCGGGATGGCGAGCAGGAAGGACAGCCGGAAGGCGGCTTCGCGGTCGAGCCCGACGAACAATCCGGCACTGGCCGACGCCCCCGACCGGGAGACGCCGGGGATGAGCGCCAGACACTGCGCCAAACCCATCGTGATCGCATCGCGCATCGTCACCTGCTCGAGCGAGCGCTGCTGTGTGCCATAGCGCTCGGCGAGCCAGAAGACCCCGGAGAAGGCGATGAGCACCGAGGCCGTGAGGTACATGTTCGTGCGCACGTCGTCGCGGATCAGATCCTTGAAGGCGAAGCCGACGATACCGATGGGGATCGTCGCGACGATGACGGCCCAGCCGATGCGGTAGTCGGCTCCGCGGGCGTCGCTGTTGCGCAGGCCCGCGAACCAGGCGAGGACGACGCGCCAGATGTCTTTGGCGAAGTACACGAGGACGGCCAGCTCGGTGCCCAACTGCGAGACGGCGGTGAACGAAGCCCCCGCATCGGTGTCCCAGAACAGCCGCGACACGATGAGCAGGTGTCCCGACGACGAGATGGGCAGGAACTCCGTGAGTCCCTGGACCACGCTAAGTACCACGGTCTGCAGCCATGTCATGTCAACCACGACGGGCAATCCTACTCACGGGCGGCTGGCAAGATAGTCGGCATGCCGTCCCGCCACCCCACCCGTGCCGTCGTCGCCGCCGCGGCCGCCGTCCTCATCGTCGGACTCGCGGGCTGTGGCTCGGGCAACCAACACGGCCGCCCCGACGTGCCGACGGTGACTCCGGCGACACCGTTGTCGGCCCCGCCGGTCACCGCCCCGGCCACGGGCACCGTCGTGCCCGCACCGGGGCTGGGCACCGCGCTGGCTCTGACCCGGGGGCGGGGTGCCACCGTGGCTGCGATCGCGCGCGACGGACGGTCGGTGTCACTTTTCGACGCCGCCGACCCGTCCCGACCCCCACGGGTCGTCGCCAGTCCGCAGGTCCGGGCCATCGCCGCCGACGGGGACGGCTTCGTCGCCGTCGGTCCAGCATCGGTGGTGCGCATCTCCGCGACGGGAACGACGACGGTAGCCGCACTGGCCCGCCCCGGTCTGGCAGTGACCGTCGACGACGGCGAGGTCTTCGTCGGCACCGAGCACGGACACCTGCTGGTCCTGTCCTCGTCGCTGGTGCAGACCCACGACGTCGGGGGTCTCGTACGGGTGGACCAAGTGGCCGTCGCGCGTCGCGACGGCCGGCGCCAGATCGTCGTGTTGGACCGGGCACAGTCGCTCGTCACCACCATCGACCCCGACGCCGGTGACCGCGGGGCCGCGTTGCGCGCCGGCAACGGAGCGACGACGCTGGTCGCCGATCACTTCGGCCGCTTCCTGGTGACCAATCCGCGCGACGGCCAGATCCTCGGCTTCTACGGCGACCCGTTGATCATGCGGTTCCGCTTCCCACTGGCCGACGGCCCCTACGGGCTCGCCTACGACGACCGCAGCAACCTGCTGTGGGTGTCACAAACGGCCGCCAACCGGATCGTCGGATTCGACCTGTCCACCGGAGAGCCCCGGGAACGGGCCGCGTTCGCCACGGTCCGCCAACCCGACAACATCGCCGTCGACCCGGACTCCGGGGCCGTGTTCGTACTGTCGGCGGTCGGCGACGGGCTGCAGCGCGTTGTCCGGCGATAGCGGCGCCTCCGACGCACGGCGCCCGCCCGGGGAGCGCACTCGACGGCTGCCGCCGGGGTGGGAGCTTCAGGAGGGCGAAGACCTCGAGGCGATGATCTTGCGACTACCACCGGAGGTGACGCGCATCAACGCGGCGATGCGCCTGGCAATCCAGGCCGAATTCGGGGGTTGGGAGCTGAAACGGACCCGGCTCTATCCGGACGGGTCGCGCAAAGTGCTGCTGCGACGCAAGCGAACGCGAACCGTGCCGCGCGAGGCGGGGCCGGCGGTCGAATCGGCGTAGCGCCGCGACGGCGGCTACGCGCAGTCGACGCAGATGCGCTCGTTGCCCTTTTCGCGTGCGAGGCGGCTGCGGTGGTAGACGAGGAAGCAGCGGGTACAGGTGAACTCGTCGGCCTGTTTCGGGACGACCCGGACCGAGAGCTCCTCGCCGGACAGGTCCGCCCCGGGCAGCTCGAACGACTCGGCGGTCTCCACTTCGTCGACGTCGACCGACGCCGCCTGTGCTTCGCTGCGGCGAGCCTTCAGTTCCTCCAGCGAGTCCTCGCTGATGTCGTCGGATTCGGTACGTCGCGGTGCGTCGTAGTCGGTGGCCATTGTCCTGCTCCCTCTCCCCTGTAGTCCTGTGCGCCTGCCCCTGGTCCGGCGCGGCGGCGCGTCCGCGTCGTAGCCGGATCGTGCACGATGTCGTGCAAACTTCCAGGCGGTGCGAGCGGACCCGTGCCGGTGTCGCTTCCAACGTTGCACGGTCCGGTTTTGTTGCCCGGTACCGGTTCGAATCGGATGTGATTTCGATCACAGTTGGGCGGTGGTCAAACGGGCTTTGGCTGTTTGAGGCAGCCGCAATTTAGCGCGACACCGACCGAAAGTCAATGACGGCTCACCTCGCGGCGTGCCCGCCCCGCCGAGGATGCCCGGCTACAGTGTTCGCAGGATGGGGTGCGGCCCACGTGCAGGATGCCGTGGGCGCGCCAGGACGGACCGGGACGAGCAGGAAGGCGGGCGCGTGGTCGCCTCAATCACCAACGGCTACTCGAAGGACCACAACGGCCGGCCGTTCCGACGGCGCGTCCCGACCCCCGCCATCATCACCGCGGCGATCCTGGCCGCCCTCGGGCTGCTCGTCTGGTCCGTCGCGCTGACC
>CAZVVS010000026.1:0-22814 GCA_964630585.1 uncultured Gordonia sp. | reverse complement strand
GGGACCGTCGGCCGGGAGACCCGCGGCCTGAGCGTCGCCATCGAGGACCGACAACTGCCCGGGGGGCAGCGCCTCGGGGCCTCCGACGACCCGGGGCATCGCGGCGAGGTCGGCGAGCATCGGACCGGTGCCGGGGAAGACGCGGGTGTCGACGGCGAAGATTTGGATTGCGGGCATCGGCGGGCGAAGACCGTCGTCGACGACGACGCCGCGCACAACCGTCGGCGCGACGTCGGCGCCGAACTGGGCGACCTTGGTGATCCCCGGGGAGGTGAGCAGTGCCTGCTGCGCCAACAGTGGTCGGGCCGACCGGGATTCACGCGGATCGAGGTCGGCGCGCAGGACGACGTAGCCGACGCCGAGTTGGGCGAGCATCGGAGCGAGTTCGGGGGAACCGCGGCCGTCGGCGATGTCGCGTTGCACCACGTCGAGCGCGCGGATCGCCGTCGGGGGGACCAGTGGGATGGCGTCGCGCACGGCCCATGGGGTCTGTGCGAGCGCCTGCATGGGCTCGTCGCGGGTGGTTCCCCACAGCTGCTGCGCGAAAGGGGAGCCGGGGACGATGAGGGTGCGGGTCGGTTGATTCGGCCCATCGGTGGCGGGGCCGGTTCGTTCATCGAGCCACCGCGCGGCGTCGCGCCAGTGGCTGGGCAGGGACCGGTAGGTGGCGTCGCCGGCGAGGCCGCCGGTCCAGGCGAGAGTGCCCGCGCCGAGTAGCGCGACCAGCAGCACGATGGTCGCCGCGACCGGCCGCGAGCGCTGCGGGTGGGCGAAGCCGGCGAGGGCCTCGCGGACGGGGACCTGCGGGGGCAGCGGCACCAGCGCGACGAGGTGCGCGATGCCCAAGACCAGCGGGATGCGCAGGAACGGGTCGAACTTGTGCAGGTTGCGCAGCGGCGCGCCAGGGCCGTCGAGGAAGACGCGCACAGGCTCGGCGATCGGCGAACCCCATTGACCGGCGTAGCCGACGCACATCAGCAGCAGACCCACGCCCAGGATGACGACGAGGGTGCGCCGGTAGGGCAGCGACACCATCGTCAATCCGGCCAGTCCCGCCGCCGCAAGGACTCCGGTCGCGAGCACCGCCGCGGGTTGGGTCACGAGGATTGCGCCGGCCACCCGTTCCGGGGAGACGAACGGCGTCCACGCACTGGTGCCGCGCACGACCTCGGTCAACGACGACCACTGCGTCGTCACCCGCGAGGACTCGATGAAGTCGAGGAACGGCGGACTCACCCGCGACAGCAAGACCAACGGGACGATCCACCACGCGCAGACGAGCGCAGTGCCAAGTGCCCACCACGCGCCGAAGCCGGCCCACCGTCGACGATCGGTGTCGCGGTAGGCCAGCGCCCACCACAGCACGCCGACGGCCGTCGCCGCGATGGTCGCCACCGCGTTCACCGCGCCCATCAGGGCTATCGGAACCGCGGCGCGCAGACCGAGCCGCCACAATGGCACCGTCGTCGACGAGAGACCCGCGACGACGCCGAGAACGACCCACGGGGCCAGCATCGTCGGGAGCGTCTCCGACGAGATGGAGCCGATGGTCGTGAGCACGCGCGGGCTCAACGCGAAGACCGCGCCGGCCAGCAGGCGTGAACCGGGTGAGCCGATCCCCAGCGCCTGGGCCAGTTTCGCGATGCCGACGACTCCGACGGTGAGCAGCAAGGCCCACCACAGGCGCTGGGTGATCCACGGCGGGATGTGCAGGACATGTCCGAGCGCGAAGAAGGAACCGTGCGGGAAAAAGTAGCCGTACGCCTGGTTCTGGACTTGACCCAGCGGGGCTGTCGGGGTCCACAGGTGCGCGGCGCGGGAGAGGAAGCCCCAGGGGTTTGCCGTCAGATCGAGCTTCGTGTCCGCGGCGATCCGGCCCGGCGACTGGGCGAATGCGAGGACTAGAGACGCGGCGAAGATCGCCGCGATGCCGCGTCGGGTCAGATGCCCAGCGGCAGTCAGTTGGTGTCCCCGCTGTTCCCGCGCGATCCGTAGTCGACGCTGCCGGGGACGAAACCGTCGGTGGGGTTGAAGTTGTTGGCGTCGGTGGCGGGGCTGGAACTGGTGGCGATCCAGGCGGCTGCGAAGATCCCGACGATTCCGACGAGGATGCCGACGACCGCGGCAATTGCGCCGGCGACGAGGCGGTTGTCGGCCAGGCGGTTGGTGAGCATGGCGTTGAAACTACCATCCGACGTGCCAGACTCGACGGCATGCACACCAGGACCACCATGATTTTCGGCGCGGTACTCGCGTCGGTGACCCTCGTCGTCGGAGGCTGTACGACGGCGGGAGAGCCGGAACCGGCGTACTCGTCTGCCCCGGCGTATCAGACCTCATCGTCGGCGTCCTCGTCGGCAGTCGTCGCGGCCGGGCCGGGATGCATCAGCACGGTCGTCGCCAAGCTGAGCACGCGCCGCAAGCTGGCGCAGATGCTGATGGTGGGCGTGAAGGACACTGCCGACGCCAAGGCGATCGTCGCGAAGGAGCGGATCGGCGGGATCTTCGTCGGCAGTTGGACGGACAAGGCGATCCTGACGTCGGGTGTGGTGAAGGGGCTGTCGGCGGGGCGGATTCCGGTGATGGTGTCGGTCGACCAGGAGGGCGGTCGGGTGTCGCGGCTCAAGGCCATCGGCATCGACTCGCCGGCACCGCGCACACTAGCGGCGACGAACACGCCCAAGCAGGTGCACGACTTGGCGTTGAGGATCGGCAAGCAGCTGGTGGCGCTGGGGGTCACCGTCGATTTCGCGCCGGTCATCGATGTCAGCGACCAGGATGCGGACACGGTGATCGGTGACCGGTCCTTCTCCAACGACCCGGTGGTCGTCACCAAGTACGGCAGGGCATTCGCCTCGGGACTGCGCGACGCGGGGATCCTGCCGGTGCTCAAGCACTTCCCGGGCCATGGCCATGGGTCGGGCGATTCGCACACCGGCACAGTGCGGACGCCGCCGCTGTCCGAACTGATGACCAGCGACCTCGTGCCGTGGCGCACGCTGGCGCGCATGCCCGGTGTGGCCGCGATGGTGGGGCACCTGATCGTGCCCGGGTTGACTGGTGATGAGCTGCCCGCCAGCGTCAACCCCGCCGCGATCTCGATGCTGCGCACCGGCCGCGGCTACAACGGACCGGCATTCCACGGCGTGATCTTCTCCGACGACCTCTCGGGGATGGCGGCGATCACCGAGAAGTACCCGATCGAACAGGCCGCCCCGATGGCGCTGGCCGCCGGCTCCGACATCGCCCTGTGGCTGACCACGGACAAGGTGAGTGCCGTCTTGGACGCCTTGGAGAAGGCTGTCGCGAACGGCAAGCTGTCGATGGAGCACGTCGACGCTTCGGTGACGAGGATTCTGCGCGCCAAGAAGATGTCGCGCTGCTAGTCAAGATTCGCCGAACGAGCCCAAATCCGCGCCGAGCGAGCCCAAATCCGCGCCGAGTGAGCCCGATCCGAGACGCCGAGTGAGCCCGATCCGAGACGCCGAGTGAGCCCGATCCGACGCCGAGTGAGCCCGGGTTAACTTACTCCCCGGTAAGTAGTGCGCTAGTATCGAGTGCTAGACATTCGACGGGAGTATGACGTTGGCCGGTGGGACAAAGCGGTTACCGCGCGCGGTGCGCGAGCAGCAGATGCTCGACGCCGCGGTGACGGTGTTTGCCGCCAACGGCTTCCGCGAGGCGTCGATGGATGCGATCGCCGCCGAGGCGCAGATCAGCAAGCCGATGCTCTACCTCTATTACGGCTCCAAGGAAGAACTGTTCAGCGCGTGCATCGCCCGCGAGTCAGCGAAGTTCATTGACGCCATGTCGACCGGTTTCAACCCGGCGCTGAGCCAGCGTGAGCAGGCCCGCACGGTCGTGCGTGAGTTCCTGCGGTTCGTTCATGAGAACGCGAAGTCGTGGCGGGTGCTCTACCGCGTCGCAGTCGGCACCGCTAGCTTCTCCGATCTCGTCAGCCAGAGCCGCAGCCGCGTGATCGAGATGGTTGCCCAGCTGATCAAGCAGGGCACCACCGTGGAAGGGGCGACCGAAGTCGACTTCGAGATCACCGCCGTCGCACTGGTCGGTGCGGGAGAGGCCGTCGGCGACCGCGTAAGCGAGGGCGATATTTCCCTGGAAACGGCGACGGACCTCCTTGTCGGGATCACCTGGCGCGGCCTGAAGGGCGTCGGAATCCACGACGGTCAGTCCGCCGAGGCCTGAGAAGGCCCATTCGGCGTGGTTTGACGGCCCACTCGGCGAGATTGAGGGCCCATTCGGCATGGTTGGACGGCCCACTCGGCGAGATTGAGGGCCCACTCGGCGCCGTTGGACGGCCCACTCGGCGGATTTGGAAACGACGAAGCCCGCACCTTTCGGTGCGGGCTTCGACTGTTCTTTGCTAACTGCGGACTACTTGACTCCTACCGCGGACTACTTGATGGCCCGGGTGGTCGCCGTCAGGTGCGGGAAGCCCTTCTTGCGGTCCAGGATCGAGATGTCGTAGTCGCCGGGGCCGCCAGCGGCCTTGGTGTACAGATTGACCGTCGCCGGCAAGAGGATCGGGCGGCCGAAGCGCACCTGGTAGTCCACCGCGTCGGTCAGCTGGTTGCTGACGTTGGCGACCGCCGCCGCCGCGCTCCACATCCCGTGTGCGATGGCGCGCGGGAAACCGAATGCCTTGGCGGGCAGGTTGCCCATGTGGATCGGGTTGCGATCACCCGACGCGGCCGCATAGTTGCGGATCTGACCCAGGTTGACCGAAAGGACCGCATCCGGCGGAGGCGGTGTCGTCTCCTTGGGCGCGGGGCCGCGCTCGGCGTCGGAGAGGCTCGTCTTCTGCTGCGAGAGGAACGTGCCGACCTGCTCGCACACCAGCTCGCCGCCCACCTCGAACCGCGACGTGATGTCGATCAACAACCCCTTGCGGTGCTCACGCAGATTCCCCGCCTGGGTGCTTATCGTGAGGTGCTCGGTCACCGGGATCTGGCGGAAGCGCCGGATCCGGTTCTCCACGTGCACCGACCCGACCGCACTGAACGGGAAGTCCGAGCTCGTCATGAGCTTCATGACCAGCGGGAACTGCAGCACGAACGGGTAGGTCAGCGGCAGGTTGTTGCCCAGCTGAAGGCCCGTGGTGCGGCAGTACTCCTGCAGCCGGTTCAGATAGGTGCCCGGCGTGGTGTATCGGTACACCGTGTCGGGCACGGTGGCGTCCGGCCGCACCGGGCCGGACTTGCCGATCACCGGAAGCATCCCGGCCACCGCGCGTGAGTAGGTGTCAAGCGTCGACGGCAGATCGTCGATCGTGATGACCCGCCCCATGTCAGGCGCCCAGCATGCTCTGGCCGCATACGCGGACCACGTTGCCGGTCACCGAGCACGACGCCGGGTTGGCGTACCAGGCGACGGTCTCGGCGACGTCGACGGTCTGCCCGCCCTGCTGCAGCGAGTTGATGCGACGGCCCACCTCGCCGGCGGCCAGCGGGATCGCGGCGGTCATCGCGGTCTCGATGAAACCGGGCGCGACGGCGTTGATGGTGATGTTCTCCTTGGCCAGGATCGGCGCGTAGGCGTTGACCAGGCCGATGACGCCGGCCTTCGACGTACCGTAGTTCGTCTGGCCGCGGTTGCCCGCGATACCGGCGATCGACGAGACGTCGATGACGGCGCCGCCCGGGCGCAGGGCCTTGGCCTTGACGAGATCGTCGACGAGGCGCTGCGGGGCGATCAGGTTCACGCCGATCACCGAGTTCCAGCGGCCCTCGTCCATGTTGGCGAGCAGCTTGTCGCGCGTGATGCCGGCGTTGTTGACGATGATGTCGAGGCCGCCGTGGCGCTCGAGCACGTGATCGGCAATGGTTTTGCCGGCGTCGTCGGCGGTGACGTCGAGCGGCAGGGCGGTGCCCTTGACCTTATTGGCGGTCTCGCTCAGCGCCTCGCCGGCGGCGGGGATGTCGGCGGCGATGACGTGGGCCCCGTCGCGGGCCAGGATCTCGGCGATGGTGGCGCCGATGCCGCGGGCGGCGCCGGTCACCAGCGCGACACGGCCGGCTAGCGGCTTGTCCCAGTCCTCGGGGGCCTTGGCGTCGTCCTCACCGATGCGGATCACCTGGGCGTCGACGTAGGCCGACTTGCCCGACAGCAGGAACCGCAGGGTCGACTCGACGCCGCTCAGGCCGGTCCCGGCCTTGGGGTGCACGTAGACGAGCTGCGCGGTGGCGCCGCCCTGGGCCTCCTTGGCCAGCGAGCGGGTGAAGCCCTCCAGGGCGCGCTGGGCGATCTGCTCGTCGGGCTTGCGGCACAGCTCGGGGTGGGTGCCGAACACGACGAACCGGGCCGAGTTGCCGGTGGAGCGCATCAGCGGCGTGAAGAACTCGAACAACGCCGAGAGCTTGGCCGGCTCGGTGATGCCGGTGGCGTCGAACACGGCCGCACCGAGCTTGTCGGCGCCGCGGCCGCCGGTGTTGTTGCTGATCACGTCGTAGCCGTCGGCGGCGGCGAGGATCTCGCGCAGCGGCTCGACGAGGCGGCCCTCGCCACCGAGGACGACCGGGCCGGCCAACGGGGCCTGCGTCGGCGAGTAGCGACGCAGGTTCGGCGGCTGCGGCAGTCCGACGCGGCTGGCGATGAACGAGCCGGGGCCCGATGAGACGAAAGTCGAGTAGAGATCCTTGTTGGCAGTACCGGACACGGAAAGAACTCCTTCGAGAGTGTGTGGTTTTCGCGACGTTTGGGTTGTCGTCGGCCCGACCGGGTCGACAAGCAACTTACTCGTGAGTAAGAATACTCTACGAGAAGTACATCCCATCTTTCAGGAGTAGGAAGCCAATGGCCACCACCCCCAGCACGCCGGCAACGACGACGGCGTCCGACGACAAGCCCGCCGCGAAGAAGGCCCCCGCCAAGAAGGCGCCTGCGAAGACGGCGCCTGCGAAGGCGGCGCCGGCCGCCGAGGCCCCCGCCAAGAAGGCTCCCGCCAAGAAGGCGGCGGCGAAGACCACGACCGCCCCGGCGGCGAAGGCTCCCGCGGCGACCGCTCCCAAGACCGCGGCACCGAAGTCGGGCATCAGCCCATTCGCCACCGCCCCCAAGCGCAAGGTCGCCATCCTCGGCGGCAACCGCATCCCCTTCGCCCGCCAGGACAAGGCATACGCCTCGGCCAGCAACCAGGAGATGTTCACCGCGGTCCTGTCGGGCCTGGTCAGCCGCTTCAACCTGCAGGGCGAGCGCCTCGGCATGGTCGCCGGCGGTGCGGTCCTCAAGCACTCGCGCGACTTCAACCTGATCCGCGAGTCGGTGCTGGGCTCGGAGCTCTCGCCCTACACCCCCGCATTCGACCTCCAGCAGGCGTGTGGCACCGGCCTGCAAGCCATCACCGCCGTCTCCGACGGGATCGCCTCCGGTCGCTATGACGTCGCGATCGGCGGCGGCGTCGACACCACCTCCGACGCCCCGATCGGCGTCTCGGAGGCCATGCGCCGCCAGATGCTCGAGGTCAACCGCGCCAAGTCCACCCCCGAGCGCATCAAGGCCGCGCTGGCGCTGGCCACCAAGCTGGGCATCGAGATCCCGCGCAACGGCGAGCCCCGCACCGGGCTGTCGATGGGCGAGCACGCCGCGATCACCGCGAAGGAGTTCGGCGTCAAGCGCGAGGACCAGGACGCACTGGCCGCCGCGAGCCACCAGAAGATGGGTGCGGCGTACGACCGCGGTTTCTTCGACGACCTCATCACCCCGTACCGCGGCCTGACCCGCGACGAGAACCTGCGCCCGAACTCGTCGACGGAGAAGCTGGCCACTCTCAAGCCGGTTTTCGGCGTCTCACTCGGTGACGCGACGATGACCGCGGGCAACTCGACACCGCTGACCGACGGTGCGTCGGCGGTGCTGCTGTCCACCGACGAGTGGGCCAAGGAGAAGGGCCTGCCGGTCCTGGCGTACTTCGTCGACAGCGAGACCGCTGCCGTCGACTACGTCAACGGTCCCGACGGTCTGCTCATGGCTCCGACCTACGCGGTTCCGCGGCTCCTCGAGCGCAACGGCCTCACTCTGCAGGACTTCGACTTCTACGAGATCCACGAAGCTTTCGCCTCGGTGGTGCTGGCGACGCTGGCCGCGTGGGAGTCCGACGAGTACTGCATCGAGCGCCTCGGCCTGAAGAAGGCACTGGGCTCGATCGACCGCAGCAAGCTCAACGTCAACGGATCCTCGCTGGCGGCGGGGCACCCGTTCGCGGCCACCGGCGGGCGCATCGTCGCGCAGGCGGCCAAGCAGATCAAGGAGAACGGCGGCGGGCGCGCGCTGATCTCGATCTGCGCCGCCGGCGGACAGGGTGTGACGGCGATCATCGAGGGCTGACCGCCTCGCAGCGCTCAAGGTCGCGCGAGTGGAGTAACACCGCGCGGACCTGCATCGATATGGTCAATGGTTCCGGCTGAACTGCCAGCCCCCCGACCCGGCAGTTCGCCGGAACCATTCCCTTTCGCCGCCGCGGCGGCTGCGACGATGCGGCGTGCAGAGCCACTAACCAGTACATTCGTCTCAATGACAGCTCCGACCAGGACCCGCCGGCACCTGGCCATCACCGGCCGGGTGGTGGCGGCGATCCTGCTGGTGTTCAGCCTGGTCACCGCGGGGGACGCCCTGGCGACGCACGGGCGCAGCTCCCGCGGCACGACAGTCGCCTCGGTGCCGCTGGGCAACAAGGTCGAGGTCGACGTCGACAAGGGCCTCGACGAACTGCATCACATCGTCGGCGCTCCGGTACGAATCCGGACCTCCTCGGGCACCGCCGAGTTCAGCGCGGAACAGCTGGGACTGTCGTTCGACGAGAAGCGCACGATCACCCGCGCGATGGAGCAACCGCACAACCCGCTGCGCCGCTTCCTCTCGGTCTTCGGCATCAAACGGCACGTGCGCCCCGTCGTCGCGGTCGATCGCGCGAAGTTCGACAAAGCCCTCGACGGCGAGCGCAAGAACCTGGAGAAGGCCGCCGTCGAAGGCGGTGTGCACTTCGAGGTCGAGGGCGATCACGTCGTGCCCAAGCCCGACATGCCCTCGGGCGGTTTGCGCATCAACCGCGACCTCGCCGCCCAGCGGACCGCGGCGTACTGGCTCGACGGCGATGAGATCCTGCTCCCGATGGAGCCGTTCCAGCCGACCGTCTCGGCGGCCCTGGTCATGGCGACGGTCAATGGCGCGGCGCGCCAGGCGGTGGCCGCGCCGGTGACGTTGAAGGGCCGCGGCAAGACGGTCACCGTCGAGCCGCAGGAGTTGGCCGAGTTGTTGGTCTTCGCCCCCGACGGCAAGGGTGCGCTGGTACCGAAGGTCGACGACGAGAAGTTGAAGCAGCAGCTCACCGAGTTGTCGTCCACCCAATCCAAGCCCCGCAGTGCCACGTTCGAGATGCAGGGTGGACGGCCGACGATCGTGCCGGGTCACTCGGGCTACACCATTGACTGGGCGGCCACCGCGGTGGCCGTGGCCGGCGCGGTCGGTGAGAACCGCACCGCCGACGTCGCCTACATCGAGAACAAGCCGCGACTGACCACGGAGGCGGCCAAGAAGCTCGGCATCCGGGAAGTGGTCAGCGACTACACCACCGGGGGCTTCTCCGAACTGTCCGGGGAGAACATCCGACGGGTCGCCGCCACCGTCGACGGGGCGATCGTCAAGCCTGGCGACAAGTTCTCGCTCAACAGCTTCACCGGTCCGCGCGGCTCGGCGCAGGGCTATGTGACGTCGACGATCATCGACCACGGCCACGCGTCGAAGGCCGTCGGCGGCGGGATCTCGCAGTTCGCCACCACGCTGTACAACGCGGCCTACTTCGCCGGACTCGAGGACATCGCGCACACCGAGCACAGCTACTACATCTCGCGCTATCCGGAGGCGCGCGAGGCGACGGTCTTCGAGGGTGCCATCGACCTCGTGTTCCGCAACGACACCCCGTACGGCATCTACATCGAGACGTCGTGGACGCCGTCGTCGGTCATGGTCCGCTTCTGGAGCACCAAGACGCGCGACGTCCAATCGATCACCGGCGACCGGTTCGCCTTCACCGATCCGCCGAGGCTGGTCCTGCCCAAGGGTGACGACTGTATTCCGTCGAATGGAAGCCGCGGCTTCACGACGTCGAATACGCGCATCATCACCGACGCCAAGACGGGCAAGGTGATCTCGCGGCACACGCGCACGGTGAAGTACGACCCCGAGCCGAAAGTTACCTGCAAGTAGCCCCACCCGGGCGTGGCAGGCGTCACAGACCCTCGTATCCTCGGCCGTATGGATATCAAGGGAGCAAGTGCAATCGTCACCGGCGGTGCCTCCGGCATCGGCGCAGCATCGGCCCGTCGCCTCGCCAAGCAGGGCGCCAAGGTCATCATCGCGGATCTGAAGGCTGAGGACGGCGAGAAGATCGCCGCCGAGATCGGCGGCAAGTTCGTTGCCGTCGACGTCACCGACACCAGCCAGATCGAGGCCGCCGTCAACGCCGCCACCGAGCTCGGCCCGCTGCGCGCGGTCGTGAACTCCGCCGGTATCGGCTGGGCGCAGCGCACCGTCGGCAAGGACGGCGAGTTCGCCTCGGCCCACAACCTGGACCTCTACAAGAAGGTCATCGCGATCAACCTCGTCGGCACCTTCGACGTGGTGCGCCTCGCGGCGACGGCGATGAGCCGCAACGAGCCCAACGAGAACGGTGAGCGTGGCGCGATCGTGAACCTCGCGAGCGTCGCCGCTTTCGATGGCCAGATCGGCCAGGCTGCTTACTCGTCGTCGAAGGGCGGCGTCGTCGGCATGACCCTGCCGGTCGCGCGCGACCTCTCGGCGGTCGGCGTGCGCGTCAACTGCATCGCCCCCGGCCTCATCGACACCCCGATCTACGGCGAGGGCCCCGAGTCCGAGGCGTTCAAGGCGAAGCTGGGCGAGAGCGTGCTCTTCCCGAAGCGCCTGGGCGTGCCCGATGAGCTCGCGTCGATGGTCGAGGAGCTGATCACCAATTCGTACATGAACGCCGAGGTGATCCGCGTCGACGGCGGCATCCGGATGCCACCGAAGTAGCAGTAGGTCAAGACCCCTATGTTGGAAACTTTCCGCTGCAACCAATGTTAGATATCGGTGACCGTGCTAATTTAAATTGCCGATGGCGGCTGACACAGCGCTATCTGCCGCGGAAAGACGCTCGGAGAGTGGCTTGAGCAGCCGAAACAGCGCATCTGAAACGAGCTTTGGAGGAAGCCAGTAATGCCCAATGTGAATGACGATATCGAGGCAAATCCGATCTTCACCCGCCCGGGCGAGGCGACCTCGTACCCGGCGAATCGGATCCCGCAGAACGAGAGCCTCCCGTCGACCGCCTACCAGGTCGTGCACGACCAGTCGATGCTCGACGGCAACGCCCGTCTGAACCTCGCGACCTTCGTCGGCACCTGGATGGACGACGAGGCCACGAAGCTCTACGTCGAGGCCGCCGACAAGAACATGGTCGACAAGGACGAGTACCCAGCCACGGCCGCGGTCGAGACCACCTGCGTGAAGATGGTCGCCGCCATGTGGAACGCCAAGGACCCCGACAACACCATCGGCACCTCCACAATCGGCTCGTCGGAAGCGGCGATGCTCGGCGGTCTGGCGATGAAGCGCAAGTGGTCCAACGCCCGCAAGGCGGCCGGCAAGTCGACCGAGAAGCCGAACCTCGTCCTCTCCAGCGCCGTGCAGGTCTGTTGGGAGAAGTTCTGCAACTACTTCGAGGTCGAGGCCCGCTTCGTGCCGATCAGCCTGGAGCACAAGGTGCTCGACGGCTTCGAGCTGGAGAAGTACGTCGACGAGAACACCATCGGCGTCGTCTCCATCATGGGCGTCACCTACACCGGCATGTACGAGCCGGTGAAAGAGGTCGCGGCCAAGCTGGACCAGATCCAGAAGGACACCGGCCTGGACATCCCGATCCACGTCGACGGTGCGTCGGGCGGCTTCATCGCGCCGTTCTGCCAGCCTGACCTGGAGTGGGACTTCCGCGTCGACCGCGTCGTCTCGATCAACACCTCCGGCCACAAGTACGGCCTGGTGTACCCGGGCCTGGGCTGGGTCGTGTGGCGCGACAAGGAGGCCTGCCCCGACGATCTGATCTTCTACGTCAGCTACCTCGGCGGGTCCGAGGCGACGTTGGCGCTGAACTTCTCGCGTCCGGGCTCGCAGGTGCTGCTGCAGTACTACCTGTTCCTGCGGCTGGGCTACGAGGGCTACACGCGCGTGCAGTCGAACTCGCGCAGCGTGGCGATGTACCTCGCGGAGGAGATCGGCAAGATGGAGCCGTTCGAGCTGTGGAACGACGGCTCCGACATCCCGGTGTTCGCCTGGTACCTCAAGGACAGCGCGAGCAAGAACTGGTCGCTCTACGACTTGGCCGACCGGTTGCGCCTGAAGGGCTGGCTGATCCCGGCCTACCCGATGCCCGACGACCTGGCCGACCTGACCGTCCAGCGCATCGTCGTCCGCAACGGGCTCAGCCATGACCTGGCGACCAAGCTGCTGGGCGACATCAAGGACGACGTGGCCTTCTTGCAGAAGCTCGACGGCCCGATGCCGCGTGACGAGGCGACGACGCACCAGTTCGCGCACTGACGTCGCAGTAGATCTGACGGACCGGCCCCGCACCGAAAGGTGCGGGGCCGGTTCCGTTCCGGTGGGGCGCCAGGCTCAGGGCTCGACGTCGGTGACGACCACGGGCGGGTCCTGTGCGCCCCGGATCCCCAGCCAGGCCGCGGCGAGGCAGCCGAGGGTGACGGCGCCGACGAAGTACGGGAAGACCGTGCGGAGTGCAGGGCCCAGATCGCGAACAGGAGGGATACCGCCATGCCGAGGTCGCCGATGATCGCCGTCGTCTGCGGGTCGCCCCGCCCACTGGCCCACTGCGCGATCGCCGACGCGGCGGCCATCACTGAGATCACCACGCCGACGAAGACGATCGACGGGTGGCCGGTGGCCTCCTGGGTGAGCCGCGGGAACAGGCTCATGAACACCCCGAGCACCGACCACGCCGTCATGATGCCCATTGCGGCGAACCAGAAGTCGCTGCGGATCCCGCGCGGCACGGTGGGCGCCGCGATCCGGAGACGCCCACCGGTGTGTTCGACGTGCGGTTCGGACAGCAGCACCAGGATTACGAGCATCGCCGCGGTGATGACGGCGAAGATCATGTAGGGCAACTGCAAGGGATCCTTCGCCCACTGTGCCGCGACGGCGACCGCGAGCACCGTGACAGCCATCCCGGTGTTGAGGGCGACGCCGCCGGCCATGCCGTTGCGGGCGCCGTCGTGCGGCCGGAGGTCGAGGAGGGCCGCACCGGCGACGACGGTGAGGGCGCCGACTGCGACGCCGTGCAGGAGTCGCGCGAGAACCAACTGCCACGCGTGGTCGGCGATCAGGAACACGGCGAGACCGACGAGGACGGTTGTCAGTGCGACGTAGAGGACCGGCTTTCGGCCGACGGCGTCGGAGATCGGTCCGACGGTCAGCGCCGAGACCAGGGCGCCGATTGCATAGCCGGCGAATACGACGGTGATCGTCAACGGGCTCAGGTGCCAGTGCTCCTGGTACAGCGGATACAGCGGCGAGGGTAGCCCGGAGATTCCCAACGCCAGAGCGAGCATGACGAGAAAGTAACCGTATGCCCACCGCTGCTGCGGCGACGACGACACTCTCCAACGGTACGCGCGTGGGTCCCGAGTTGTTCCGGCCCTCGATCAACTCGGCAGCGGTGCGCTGATGCCGGGCGGGATCGGAGTACCCGGCATGACGCCGAACACGGGGTAGACCGGCGTGCACCGCAGCGGCAGGTCATAGGACGGATCGAGCGTCTTCAGCACGAAGTGTGCGACATTGGGGTCCGAGACGATCGACAGGTGGTCGGAGAGGTCGTTGGCGCAGGGATCCTGGATGATGATGTTCACCGCACCGGGCTCGCGGATGATGCCGCTCGTCCAGGGGAGCACCACGTCGTCGTAGCGGGTGACGATCTGGGTGTACTGCGTACCGGGTTGGGTGATGCCGCCGCGGTTGAGCCGCTGAATGAAGGCCGACGTTGGCATGAACCCGAACATTGCCGGCTCGTTGCCGCCGCCGATCTGGGGAAAGCGGACGCCGTCCACGCCGCCCCACCCGTGTGCGACGCCGGCGAGGCCGATCATCTTGGACACGTACTTGTTGCCGTGCTCGAACTTGAGGTAGCCCAGCGGCATAGTGGCGCCTTCAGAGTGGCCGATGAGGGTCACCTTCTTCGCGCCCGTGGCCCGCAGGACCTGCTGTACGAACGCGCCCAATTCGCGGGCGCTGAGCTCCATGGCGGCGTAGCCGCCGGTGAAACCGAGGCCGCCGTAGTTGACGGCGAATACGCAGTACCCGTGGTTGAAGAGCAGTGGGCCGTACGTCTGCCAGTTGTTGCCGCGACTGGCGGCGAAGCCGTGGACCAGGATCACGGGTTCGGGATGGGCTTTGGGCGGCTTGCACCGCCAATTGTTGGTTCCCGGTGGGGTGTCGGCGAACGAGCCGGGGATCGCGTCGACGAGGAAGTTGTAGGGCACGTGCAGCGGCGTGCGCGGTGCGGCGGTCGCGTCGCCGACCGACCAGAGCGCCCCGGCCAGGGTCAGGCACAAAGCGATAGCGGAGGTGGCGAAGCGTCGGCTGTATGTCCCCATAGTGGGCCATTGTGTCCCGACTCGTGGTGCCGCAGTGGGCGTTTCGCCGGAAATGATTGCGCCGCGCAACGGTGCCTGGAAGACGAATCAGGCCCGACGCCGTGGTGGCGTCGGGCCTGATCGTCCGGGACTTCTACGACGGTCAGAAGGCCGCTTCGTCGAGCTCCATGAGGTCGTTGTCGATGTTCTCGAGGATGACGCGGGTCGACGTGAGCTGCGGCAGCATGTTCTTCGCGAAGAACGTCGCGACGCCCACCTTGCCCTCGTAGAACGCCTTGTCGGCACCCTCGGCGCCGTTGTCGAGCGCGGCGAGGGCGATCTCGGCCTGGCGCAGCAGCAGCCAGCCGATGACCAGGTCGCCGACCGCCATCAGGAAGCGGACCGAGCCGGTGCCGACCTTGTACAGCTGCTTGGGATCCTCCTGGGCTGCCATCAGGTAGCCGGTGAGGGTGGCCGCCATGCCCTGGACGTCCTCCAGCGCGGTCTTCAGGAGCGCTCGCTCACCCTTGAGACGGCCGTCGGCCGTATCGGTGCCGATGAACTCCTGGATCTGCCCGGCGACGTGTGCGAGCGCCTGGCCCTTGTCACGGATGATCTTGCGGAAGAAGAAGTCCTGCGCCTGGATGGCCGTCGTGCCCTCGTACAGCGAGTCGATCTTCGAGTCGCGGATGTACTGCTCGATCGGGTAGTCCTGCAGAAAGCCGGAGCCGCCGAAGGTCTGGAGCGATTCGGTGAGCGTGCCGTAGGCGCGCTCGGAGCCGACACCCTTGACGATCGGCAGCATCAGGTCGTTCACCTTGAACGCCATGTCGTGATCGGCGCCGGAGACGACGGCGGCGGTCGCATCGTTCTGGTGTGCGGCGGTGAACAGGTAGACCGCGCGCAGCCCTTCGGCGTAGGCCTTCTGGGTCATCAGGGAGCGGCGGACGTCGGGGTGGTGGGTGATCGTGACGCGCGGGGCGGCTTTGTCGGTCATCTGCGTCAGGTCGGCGCCCTGCACACGCGACTTCGCGTACTCCAGCGCGTTGAGGTAGCCGGTCGACAGCGTCGAGATGGCCTTGGTACCCACCATCATGCGCGCGTGCTCGATGACGTCGAACATCTGCGCAATGCCGTTGTGCACCTCGCCGACGAGCCAGCCTTTGGCGGGGACGCCGTGCTGGCCGAAGGACAGTTCACAGGTCGTCGACGCCTTCAGGCCCATCTTGTGTTCGACGTTGGTCACGAACACGCCGTTGCGCTCGCCGAACTCCTGGGTCTCGAAATCGAAGTGCGTCTTCGGGAGGTAGAACAGCGACAGGCCCTTGGTGCCCGGGCCGGCGCCCTCGGGGCGGGCGAGCACCAGGTGCATGATGTTCTCGAACATGTCGTCGGCATCGGCCGAGGTGATGAAGCGCTTGACGCCCTCGATGTGCCAGGTGCCGTCTTCCTGCTGGATCGCCTTGGTACGGCCGGCGCCGACGTCGGACCCGGCATCGGGCTCGGTCAGCACCATGGTTGCGCCCCACCCGCGCTCGGCGATGGTCGCCGCCCACTTCTTCTGCTCGTCCGTGCCGTTGTTGTAGAACACCTCGGCGAAGGAGGTGCCGGCCATGTACATGAAGGCGGCAGGCTGCGCACCCAAGAGCATTTCCGACATCGCCCACTTCAGTGCTGCGGGGACGGGGACGCCGCCGATCTCCTCGCGCTGGCCGGTGAACTGCCATCCGCCTTCCTGGAAGGCCGCCACTGCCTTCTTGAAGCCCTCGGGGATCGAGACCGAGTGGGTCTCGGGGTCGAAGACCGGCGGGTTGCGGTCGGTGTCGGCGAACGGCTCGGCGAGCGGGCCCTCCGACAGCGCCTTGACCTCGCGGAGCATGTCGTTGACGGTGTCGCGGTCAAGGTCGGCGTACTCGCCTTCGCCGAGGACCTTCTCCAGCTCGAACAGCTCGAACAGGTTGAACTGGAGGTCACGCAGGTTGGACTTGTAGTGGCCCATGGTGGTGCATTCCTTATTTCTTCTCGGGCTGTGGTCCGTCACGGCCCAGGGGGACTGTCGGCGGATCCGGGGGGATGCCGTCGTGGGGGGATTCGGCCGTACCGTCGAGCTAAGTTACTCATCGGTAACTAGATCAGAATACTCCTTCCGCCCAGGTCGGACAACTGGAAGACAACTATCGGCTCTCCCTCAGATACGCGAGGTCGTCGGGGATGCCGGGGCCGGGGGTTTCGAGCACCACCGGGGCGTCGGCGGCTTCGATGACGGCGACCAGAACCGCGGGGTCGATATGGCCGTCGGCGAGGTTCGCATGCCGGTCGCGGCCGGAATCGAACTCGTCTCGCGAGTTGTTCAGGTGCACCAGGTCGATACGGCCGGTGATGGCCCGGATGCGTTCGACGATCCCTACCAGGTCCTCGCCGCCCGCCCACGCATGGCACGTGTCCAGGCAGAAGCCGGCCTGCTCGAAATCGCCCACCGCCTCCCACAGTCGCTCGATCGACTCGAGCGTGCGGGCCATCGCGTGATCGCCGCCGGCGGTGTTCTCGATGAAGATCGGGACGCCGAACCCGCCCTTGTCCTGTTGGCGCTCGAAGAGCTTGCGCCAGTTCTCGAACCCGAGCGCGGCGTCCTCACCGTCGCGCAAGTGTCCGCCGTGCACGACGAGGCCGATCGCGCCCAATTCGGCGGCGGCGACGGCCTGCTGTTCGACGGCCTTGCGCGAGGGCATCCGCAGCCGGTTGTTGAGGCTGGCGACGTTGATCTGATAGCTGGAGTGGACGACGATGTCGATGGGCGACGCGGCGATCGCGGCGGCATCGGCGCGGGGTTCGGGCTTCTTCCACCCCTGCGGGTCGGTGACGAACATCTGGAAGACGTCGATCCCCAGGTCCTCTGCGGTGGCCAGTGGGTCGTCGTCTTCGCGCAGGTGGGCTCCGATTCTCATGGCACTAGGTTATTCGGCCGGGCCGTCGCCGTGGCACGGGCGTCGACGGTCCTCACCACTTGGCGTCGACGTTCTCGCCGACCTCGAACTCTGTCTCCACCGACATCGGCACACCGGGCGCGATCAGCAGGCTGCACGGCGTCGGGCTGTCGGGGTAGAGGGTGAACCACTGGTGGTCGGCCCCGCTGCCGTACACCGACTCGAGCACGCGCTGCAAGCGTGCCTCACCCTCGCGGTTGAGGATGTACTTACCGCCGCCGTAGTGCAGGAACCGATTCGGCATGGGGGCCTCCGACAGTCATGGTGATCCGGATCACCATGCTAGTCGGCGGCGACTCACGGACGCCGGAGGTTCACCCGCATCAGATAGACCTGGTAGCCGTGCCAGATCGAGTACGTGAAGAACATCGTCGGACCGTCCAACGACCACGGGTGGATGAACGGCGCGTAGCCGCCGATCGGGTCGTTGCCGGGCACGATGTTGTGGCCGGCGGTCCACGGCCCCTCGGGGTTCGGGGAGGTGCGCATTGTCGCGCCGTCGCGCGTGGCGAGGGAGACGTAGCGGCCCAGGTACCGGTTGTAGGCGACCGACAGCTCGCCGGTCGGCGCGCTCATGATCGGCGTCGCGGCCGACGGTGCGTTCTTCACCCAGCGGGTCACCGACCAGTACTCGTACGCGCCGAGGTCCTCGATCTTCTTCTCCGGCACACGTGCGAGGTACACCGCGCCGTAGCGGCCGCTCGGCGTGCCGTAGACGTAGACGAAGCCGCGGTCCTTCATCATGGCGACCTGCTGGAACTTGCGGTTGCCCTTGTAGTTGGGGCGGTACGCGGTGACGCGCGGGAACGTCTCGCCGTTGTTGCCCGATACGGCCAGTGCGCCGTAGCGGGTCTGCCACCGGCCTGCGTCACCCCACAGGTTGACCGCCTGGATCCCCATGTACTGCTTGCCGTTGACCGAGATACCGCCGGTCGGGACGATAGTGATCTCGCGGTGCGTCGGCTTGACCAGGCGCTTGGCGTAGCCCATGCCACCGGCATGGCTGGTGAAGGTCATGCCGTTGTAGAGGTCGCGGTCCCGGCTGCGCAGCAACACGTTGGAGCGGATGTGGAAGAGCTGGCCGTGCAGGATCGACCACCCGTCGAACGACTGGGTGTCACCGAACGCGGCGAGGACCTCGTTCTGCCCGTTGTCCCAGAGGATGCCCAGGTCGGTGCCGAGGATGTTGTATTTGCCGAGCGTGTCGTTCATGGCGCCGGGGCCGGTGAGGCGGGCCACCATGCTGCCACGTCCGGCGACATACGCATCGGCCTCGGGTGCGGTGGCGGTGGCGAGGGCGGCGGCGGTGATCGCCGCTGCACCGAGGGCAATCCCCTTCACGCCGAGTCGAAGCGAAAACATGGTGAGCAGGGTACCAGGCCAGGCCCTTCGGAGTCAGATCGGACGACGGCCCTGCAGGCCGCCGTCACACCTGGCGCAGGCGGTCCAAGGGCTTTACGACGGTGAAGTCGATCTCTGATTGTGCATTGTTGACTGCGGTGCAGATCGCGGTTCCGATAGGGCCCTCAGCGTCGTAGAGAATGGTTTCGCTCACCGAGATCCCGGCGTCCTCGACGTGGAAATCGGAGTCGACGCCGACGCGGCGGCTGCGGGGCAGTCGTGCCAATGCGACGGTGAGGTCGCAGTTGATAAGTGCAATGCCCTCGGTGCCCCAATTGCCCATCAGGCTGGTCGACTCGGCGCTGACGACAGCGCGCTGGAACGGTGTCGGGATCTCGCCCGCGACCGCGGGGAGCGCACTGCACCAGTAGCTCTTGCGGCCTGCGACCTGCCCCGAGCCGATGTCCCGGGTCCACGGGACGGCGGGTGATTCCGTACCGTCGGCGGTCGTCGACGCCTCGGCGGTGAATCGGGGGTAATAGTCGTCATCGGGGGCATCCGGCGGATTGAACGTCGAGGGCCCGCGCGTCCAACGCTCCCCGCGTGGGTTGACCGACTCCTTGAGGAACACGGTGGTCGCCGACGCGACGGTCACCAGCTCGGCGTCGGGATCGGCGCGCTGCACGACGTCGACCTGGACCACGCGCACGCGCTGGCCGTCGCGGCGCATCGTGGTCGTCGTGGTCGTCGGGATCTCTCGGGCCGCGCGGAACAGGTCGATGGTGAACCGCACCGGGCGAAAGCCCTCCCGGCCGCCGGCGAGCTCGGCGCTGCGCGCGGCCAATGCGCAGGTGGCCGGGCCGGTCAAGGTGGCCTTGGCCCACATGCTGCGCGCGAGCGGCGTGGGGTGGAACCAGCCGTCGGCTTCGGTGAAGAACGCGAGATTCGCCATGAGTACTTACTACACGGGGGTGTGGAATCAGTGAGAGAACAACTACCGCTTTTGCACGCCGAGTCATCCGGACGTGCGTTAGCCTGTTCACATGACAATTGCTGATATTGAACGCCAGATCCCGGACAAGGCGATTGGGGCTGTTAGGAACACCTACATCTTCGCCGCCCTGGCCGGAATCGTCCTCGGAATCATCCTGCTGGTGTGGCCGGCCGCCACGATCGACGTCGCGGGCATCCTGCTCGGCCTCGGCTTGATCGCCTCGGGCCTGTTCCGGCTGTACGAGTCGTTTGCGGCCACCTTCCTTTCCGGCGGCTACCGGTTCGCTCTGGCGCTTCTCGGGCTGCTGATCATCTGGGCCGGCGGCGTCGTGCTGTTCAGCCCCGACAACCGCGTTTGGTTCCTCGCGGTCTTCATCGGCATCGGCTGGATCTTCCAGGGCTTCGGCTACTTCTTCGGCCCAACCACCGGTTCGCGCCACGCCTCCAAGATCTGGGCGATCATCTCGGGTCTGATCTCGATCGCCGCGGGCATCATCATGCTGGTGTGGCCGGCACTGGGTCTGGCCACCTTCGTGTGGGTCGCCGGCATCCTGCTGATCGTCGTCAGCGTCGCGTCGCTCTTCAGCCTTCCGAAGAAGGCCTAATCGCTGCGCTGGGATGATCCGGCGCGAGAACTACGAAGCCGGCGCCAATCCGTCCAAAGTGAGTGACGGGTTGGCGTCGGTTTCGTTTTCGAGCTCGGCGATCGTCGTCAGCAGGTCGAGGCCATGCCGCAGCGGCTGGGCGAACTCGGCGGGGTCGACCTCGGCGCGCAACGACGCCGGAGCGCCCAGCAGTCGTCGTGCGGCCACCGGATCGGACTCCCACAGCGCGTCCGCGGTTTGCAGATAGACCGCGACGGCGCGTGGGTACTCGCGCAGGTTGAGCAGTGCCCACGCCCACCGCTTGGCGACGTCCACGGTGTCTGACTCCGCCCGTCCGTGGGTGCGCACATACTTCCCGTGCAACTCGGTGCACAGGCCGACGCAGTCGGGCCAGCGGGCAAGCTCGTACGCGCAACGAATGCAGTCGTGGAGGTTGCGCAGATAGCTCGGGGAGTACGGGCCTTCCCGTCGAGCGCGGATCTCGGCCAACACGGAGAACTCCGCGAGCGCGCGGAGGTACTCCCCGTCGACGTAGAGCGACTTCGCCTCGGCCTGCATCTCATCGAGCATGCGCCGCCTCCGATCCATGTGTGATCTGCATCATACCGCCGAGGTGGGCCACAATGTGGGGGTGACGAACCGCGCCCGCCTGCAGCGATTCGCGTGGTTGAGCATCGGCGCCGCGATCGCCACCATCGCGCTCAAGACCGGCGCGTGGTGGGTCACCGGTTCGGTGGGCCTGCTCTCCGATGCGGCCGAGTCGGTCGTCAACCTCGTTGCGGCAGTCGTCGCTCTCATCGCACTGCGCGTCGCGGCGCGGCCCGCCGACGACAACCACAACTTCGGGCACGCGAAGGCCGAGTACTTCTCCGCCGGTGTCGAGGGGGCGATGATCTTCGTCGCCGCGGCGGTGATCCTCGTTGCGGCGGTCGAGCGGTTGCTCCATCCGCGGCCGTTGGAATCGCTCGGCGTCGGCGTACTGATCTCAGTGGTGGCCGCGGCGCTCAACGGGGCCGTCGCGCTGGTGCTGATTCGGGCCGGACGTCAGAACCGGTCGATCACGCTGACCGCCGACGGGAAGCATCTGCTGACGGATCTGGTGACCACCGTCGGCGTCGTGGTGGGGATCATCGTCGTCGCCGTGACCGGGTGGGAGCGGCTCGACCCGGTCATCGCCATTGCCGTCGCCATCAACATCTTGTTCGTCGGGTACCGGCTGGTAGTCGAGTCGGCGTCGGGACTGATGGATGCGGTGCTACCCGCCGATGAGGTCGCGAAGATCGACGGTGTGCTCGACGGATTCCGATCCGACGACGTCGAGTTCCATGATGTGCGCACACGCGAGAGCGGCCACCTGCGCTTCGTCCAGATGCACATGCTGGTGCCCGGCCGGTGGTCGGTGCAGGAGGGCCATGACCTGGCCGAGGCGGTGGAGGGCCGTCTGGACCAGGCGGTTGAGGACTTGGTGGTGACGATCCACATCGAGCCCCTCGAGGATCCACGGTCCTACGAGGCTCACCGTCGCCCCTGATCCCGCCGAGTGGGCCCAGAATTCCCGCGAGTGGGCCCAGGATTCCCGCGAGTGGGCCCAGGGATCCCGCGAGTGGGTCGTCCCGGATCGCCGAGTGGGTCCTAAGGCGTCGCGCTCTCGAGGAGTTCGGTGATCGCCGTGTCGATCTTGTCGCGGTCGGCTCCGTGCGACACCAACGCAGCTGCGGTCTCCTCGTCGTCGAAAAGCGCCAGCAGTAGGTGCTCGGTTCCGACATAGTTGTGGCCTCGGCCCAGGGCGATGTCGACGGTGTTTTCGAGGAGCCGTTTGGATTCGTCCGAATACGGAATCATCGTGCGTGCATCCGGCTGCAAGGTGGCCTCGGCGGCACTCGGGTCACCGAGAATCGCGCGTAGCCCGGCGACGTCGGCGCCGGTTTGCTTGAGTGCGACGACGGCAAGGGACTGGTCGTCGGGCAGGAGATGGCGGGCGAGCAGACCGGGCGTGATGGTCTCCGCTTGGCTGCGCACTGCGTCGTCGTGCGCGTGGACGAGGACGTTGCGGGCGCGCGGGGTGAAGCGCGCAAACGGATCCCCGTCGGCCCTCGCGGTGAAGCGCTTCTGGACCGCCTGCTTGGTCACGCCCATGCTCGCGCCGATGGCGCTCCAGGGCTGGCCGTTGCGACGAGCCTGATCGACGAAGTGGCCGATCAGCGAGTCGCCGACGTCGCCGAGATGTTCGG
>CAZVVS010000025.1:0-23188 GCA_964630585.1 uncultured Gordonia sp. | reverse complement strand
CCGTCGTGACAAAGCCGCCGCGCCCGAAGCGCTGCAGCTTGTAGCGGTCCTTGAACATCTTTCCGATGCCCTTGTAGCCCTCCGGCCACACCGCGGTGAGCTCACCGTCGCGCAAGAGGTGCTCGGCGTCACTCGCACAGGCCAGCGTCGCACCGATCCGGCGCGCCACCTCACTGATCACGGGCGAGTCGAATGCCATGTCAGCGGCGAGGATGCGCAGGAACCGCCCATTCGGGTGGTTGTCGTGGACGGCGATAGAAGTCATCAGCGCGTCGATCGGGATGGCGCCGGCGTGGTTGGCGACCAGTAGTGCGCCGCCCTCGACAGGCAGGTTCTCCGCGCCGGAGACCTCCACACGGAACCACTTCTCGTACACCGGCCGCACCGCCGGGAACCAGACGCTCTCGGTGAAATGCGGGTCGAAGCCGAAGTCGTCGACTTCGTAGTCACCCGACAGGCGCTCACGCATGTAGCCGGCCGTGCCGGCAAGCGCATCGGCGACCCCTTCGCGCAACCCGTTCAGGCTGAGCAGCGGGCTCTGCTTCGACGGACCGACATGTTCGACGCCCAGGGACTCGTTGTGGATCCGCGCGTCGTCGCTGATCGGGGTGACCTCGGCCGGCTCACGACCGAAACCATCGGTGTTGGGGTGTCCGAGGACACCGGCCTGCGACGGGTGGCGCTGCTTACCCGAAGCCCGGCGTGCCGCGGTATCGAGGGTCGGATCCCCGCCCGGCGTCGAGTACAGCTGGATGACCTTCGCCGTGCGCGGATCGGATGCGCGACGACCAGACATAGGATTCACCCCCAACGGTGCACAACTGGATCAAAACGGAAAGCGCGCAAACGCTTGCCCCAACCTTACGGGTTTGCCGCGCCAGATGCCCGCGATGCCAACGACCGTCGTCAATATCACATCCCGCGCGCCCCCTCTTGGGCGCACAGGAGTCACACCGGTCGCTACAGCAACTGGTGTGCGGTGGAAACGATGCGCTGCTCCAACTCGCGCCAGCGATTCGGGCTGACGACCATGTCGGAGGCACCTCGCTCGATGAAGTCTTCGAGCGTTTCACTGGTGGTGAAGCGCGGTTCGAAGCCGAGGCGCGTGCGCATCCGCGTGTTGTCCAGGACGCGGCCGTAGGTCAGGTAATCCATCTGCGACGATCGAAGGCGCGCCGATCGCACGTCGGCGAACACGCCGGTGATGGGTGTGACCAGGCCGGAGGGCACCGGTAGTTCGATGCGTCCGGCGCGGCGGATCGCCTGGGTCAGCGTGATCACACCATCGGCGGCGATGTTGAAGGTGCCCGACGGCGCGGACAGCGTGATGTGCTCGAGTGCCCCGAGCGCATCCTCCTCGTGCAAGAACTGCAACCGCGGCTGGTACCCGATCACCGACGGGACGATGGGCGCCGACAGGTAGGCGCCCATCCTGGTCTGGATCCGCGGGCCCAGGATCGCCTGGTAACGGGCGATGGTGACGTCGATATCGGGGCGGCGACGGGCGAGGCCGCGCGCGTAGCCCTCGATGTCGAGCAAGTCCCGGCCGTACCCGTTGGTCGGTTCACGGACCGCATGGTCACCCTCGCTGAAGAACGCGGGGTCCTTACCGCTCGCCCCGTACACCATGGCGGTCGAGCGGAGTACCAGTCGCTTCACCGATGGGCTGCGCTGACATGCCGCGCACACCTGCATGGCGCCGACGACGTTGAACTCCTTGATCGCCGCCGAGTGCGGCGACAAGTCCATCACCGACGTTGCGGCGTGCACCACGGTGTCCACGTTGTGGGCGGCGATCGTCTTGGCGATCGTCGGGCGCCGGATGTCCAGGCGCAAGAATTCCGCGCGCCCCATCCGGCGCAGCAGCGCCTTGCTCGGGACGCGCGAGTCGACGGCGAGGACCTTCTCGATGTCCGGGTTGGCGGCCAACCGGGCCACCAGATATCCACCCAAGAACGTGGAGGCGCCAGTGACGAGCACGACGCGCGGCGGCGTGGGTCCGGAACCGGTGTCCTGCACCATGGCTGCCCCCTACGACGTTCTGGAGTGGTCCGGCGGAATTACTTGCCGAGTTTACGACGCTGAACGCGAGTGCGCCGGAGGAGCTTGCGGTGCTTCTTCTTCGACATGCGCTTGCGGCGCTTCTTGATCACAGAACCCATGGGGGAGCTTCCTAACGTTTGGTCATTCTTCCGGGCCTGCGGGCCGCGGCGGGAATGAGGCCACTTTACCGGTCGTGCGATGACCGGCCCTAATCGGCTCCTCGCGGGCGGCGCAGAGCCATTGGAGGCAGACATACTCCGCGCGGTCAGCAGTCATGGCAAGACCCCGGCCGAGAACTCGGTCGGGGATTGCCACGGTCGTGACCGCGCGTGATGGGCTAACCGGCGTCGAAGTACGACGTTTCCAGGTAGTCGTGGACAGCCTTGGCGTGCACACGGAACGAACGGCCGACGCGGACCGCCGGCAGCTCACCGTTGTGGACCAGGCGGTACACGGTCATCTTGGAAACGCGCATCAGCGCGGCAACTTCTGCCACGGTGAGGAATTGCGAACCGGGCGCATTCCCACCGTTGCGGTCACCAGACAAGTCTGCAGGTGCCATTGATACTCATACCTCTCACAGCACGAGTCGTGGCCGTTGGCTTCCCCTCCGACGGACATCTGACACGCACGTGCTGAGGGAAGCTTAGCGTGGCTGATGTGAAAATAGCGACGGGAGTTGCAGAGAAAGGTTGATTTGTTGCCTGAGCGTAGCCTGAGCGGTGAGCCACCTGCGCGTTTGCGGCGTCGGCAGCGCTGATGCTCAGTCCCGACCGTCGCCGCCGTTACCTGTTGAACTCTCAACTTCTGATCGACGGCTGAGCTTGGCACTCTTCGCCGCCGCGGCCGCCGTCGCCGAATACATCGCCGAACGCAGGCCCCCGCGCTCCAGCTCGGTGATCGCCGCCGCCGTGGTCCCGCCGGGCGACGTCACGGCCGCGCGTAGATCCGTCGACGTCATACCGGACTCGGTGAGCATGGCCCCCGCGCCACGAATCGTCTGCCTGGCCAGCACCGCCGCCTGCGCGCGCGTCAGACCCAGAGCGACCCCGGCGTCGATCATCGACTCGGCGAGCAGGAACACATAGGCCGGACCCGACCCCGAGATCGCGGTTACCGCGTCCATGAGCGACTCCGGCACAACCATGACCTGGCCGACGGAGCCCAGCAGGTCGCTGACAGCGGCGACCTGCTCCTCGGTGGCGTAGCGGCCCGCAGATAAGGCACTCATCGCCTCGTTCACCAGGAGCGGCATGTTCGACATGACCCGCACGACCGGCGATCCGGCTGGCAGGGCGTTCTCGTACTTTGCGGCAGGCAGCCCGGCGACCAGTGTCACCGTTACGCGCTCGACGTCGTTATTGTCGTCGACCTTGCCGAGCTCGGCCAACACCGAGTCGACGGCGTCGGGCTTCACCGCGATAACGACGATCTGGGCGTTCTCCGCCGCCGTCGGAATGTCGGTGACCAGCACCTTGTATTCCGCGGCTAGCTCCGCGGCCCTGTCGGCGTCGCGCTCGACGACCGCCACGTCCCGGGTCGGCTTGCCCGACGCGAGCAGACCGGCGAGCAGCGCCTCGCCGATCTTGCCTCCGCCGATGATGGCTACGCGTTCGGGCATGTGTGGGTCTCCATTCTCCGGGTGGGCAGCAGCGGGGCGGCGTCGGCCGTCACGGGCGCTCCTCCCCACCGATCGGTAGCGGACCCCCGGCCACGTCGGGGCGCCGCAGGTGCGTGCGGGCGAACTCGAGGGAGCGGGCGAGCATGGCCGCACGCTCGGGCTTGGTGCGCGCACTGCTGGTCGTGACCTCCAGGACGACTGCCCCGTCGAAATCACTGGCCGCAATCCGCCGGCAGATCTCGCTGCACGGTTGACTGCCATCGCCGGGGATCAGGTGCTCGTCGTGCGCGGCGCCGTCACCGTCGGTGAGGTGCAGGTGCTTCATCCCCGACGCCATCCGCTCGAACATGGCTAGGGCGTCCATGCCCGCCGTGGCGGTGTGCGACAGGTCCAGGGTGTAGTTCGCGTAGCCGTCCTCGGTCGGGTCAATGGATTTGCCGAACGCCGATGCCGAGAGGCCGGCCGATCCGCCGCGGGCCTGCATCCGCTTCACCGAGCGCTCCCCCGCGCCGAAGAAACGGTCGGCCCGCAACGGGAACATGTTCTCCACCGCGACGGCGACGCCGCTGTCGGACTCCAACTCGCCCACCAGGTCCTCGAAGGCGGCGACGTAGTTGCGCTGCCAGCGGAACGGCGGGTGCACGACGACGGTCGGCGCGCCCAGCGCGTCGGCGACCTTGACCGACCGCGCCAGCTTGTCGATCGGATCTCGGCCCCACACGCGCTGCGAGATGACCAGGCACGGGGCGTGGATGGACAGGATCGGCATCTGGTAGGTGTGCGACAACCGCTCCACGCGGCCCACGTCCTGGCTGACCGGATCGCCCCACACCATCACCTCGACGCCGTCGTACCCCAGGTCGGCGGCGTAGGCGAAAGCCGCTTCGATGTTCTGCGGGTAAACCGATGCCGTGGACAGGCCGACCGGCACCTCCTCGAGGATCACGAGGTCGCCAGGAGGATCAGTGGTCCGAGGGTGATGAAGAGTCCAACCCCCAGTGCCAATAACGTGGTGGGCAGGTCGTGGCGCCGCCGGACGAGATGCACGATGGTCACGATGCCGAAGATGACGACCGCCGACAGCACGAGGGCGAAGTAGACGTTCCAGCGCCACAACTGCACAAAGCCCCAGAAACCGCCCGCTCCCAGGGCGAGGCCGGCGATGACCTGGCCGATGATGATCAGCCACTGGGCCAGCGGCGAATGCTTGGAGGCCAGCGGAGCCTCGTCGACGACGGCGGTATCGGAGTCCTCCGCGGCAGCGCGACGGCGCGAGGGTTTGACCTTCACCTCCGGCGCGACGGGGACGATCACCGTCGTGGCGTCGGCCTCGGGCTCCGGGCGCGCGACGACTAGGGCCGGGACCACGCTCGGGTCGGCCTCGGTGTTGGCCGCCCGGCGCGTGCGCGAAGGGGTGATTGCCGGCTTGTCGTTGTCGTCCTCCGCCGGCTGCGCGGCGCGCGACGCGGCGCCGGGGAGGGAGAAGCGCCCGGTCACCGGGTCGACGAGTGGCTTGTCCACCACCGGGACCATCTGGTCGATGTAGAAGTCGTCGGCTTCGACCGGTGTCAGCGCAGCAGTCACCTCTGTCGAACCCGGGACTGACTCCTGCGGCGGGGTCGGTGCGATCACTGCGGGCGGCACCGGTGCGACAACCGGATCCGGCGCGGAGACCGGCTCAGGGGCGACGGTGCGCGGGACCGACTGGGGCATGGCATCGACGGGTGCCGGTCCGGGAACCGCCGGTGTGACCGGGGCGGCCACCGCAGCTGTGGCCGGCACCACCGGGGGAACCAGTGGCGGTGCCGTGGGCACCGCTGCCTGAGCGGCGCGGCGGGCAGCCCGCTTGTCGTTGGCACCCTTGCCCTTGCCCTTCGCCTTTGGCTTGTCCTGCTTGTCCTTGCCCTCGGTGGACTTGCGCCGGCCGAACAATCCGCGCTTGGCCTCTTTGGGTCCCTCGTCGGCGATCACATCATCGAAGTTGCGATACGCGTCGAAATCGACTTCCTCGTCGGTCCGCAGGAACGATCCGGTCGGCGGCCCACCGAGAGGCACGGCAGCCGTCACCGACGTCGTCTCAGCGGACGCCACCACCATCTCCGCGGACGTCTCGACGACCGGGATGATGCCGGTGGCCTTGTCGGCGTCGACGACCACACCCATCGACTCCGGTTGCACCGCAGGTTGGAACGACGGCATTCCGCTGGCGGTGCGGGACACACTCACCGACGCCTCGTCCACCTGTGGGCGGACGGCACGCTGCGCCACCGGGTTCGCCGAGCGCGGGAATGCTACGCGCGGGATCTCGCCCGTCTCGGCGCTGGCCCGGTTCGCCTCACGCTGGCGCGCCAACAGCTCTGAGACCGGGATCGGCCGCGACTCCGGTTCATCCTTGGCCATGCCGATTGCACCTCACTAATCGTTCCCTGCGCTGGTCGTCTCCAGGCTGGGGAGTTCGTCGTCAAAAGCGTCCGAGTCGAGGCGTCGCAGGATGACACCTTCCCGCAGCGCCCACGGACAGATGTCGAGTGTATCGAGATCGAGTGCGCGCATCGCGGCCTCGGCGACCAGCGCGCCCGCCACGAGCTGCCCCGCGCGGTCGGCACTGACCCCTTCGAGGTCGGCTCGATCGGCCCGCGTCATCCTCGAGATGAACGCGATGAGCTGGCGCAAACCGCTCGCGGTCAGCCGCCGCCGCACGCGCTGGCCGGCACTGGACGGCGCTGCCCCGGTCAGCCGCGCCAGGCTGCGGAACGTCTTCGAGGAGCCGACTGCGAGGTCGGGTATACCCGCCGCGGTGAGTTCGGCCGCCACCGGTTTCAACTCGGCGTCGAGCCAGTCGCGCAGCACGTTGATGCGACGACGGTCGGGCGGGTCGCCCGGCAACCAGTCCCTCGTGAGCCGCCCGGCGCCGAGCGGCACCGACAGCGCGACGTCGGGCTCCTCGTCGACACCGTTGGACATCTCCAACGACCCGCCGCCGATGTCGAGGGCCAGGATCCGCCCGGCGCTCCATCCGAACCAGCGGCGCACGGCCAATGACGTCAGGCGGGCCTCGTCACGGCCGGACAGGACACCGATCTCCACGCCGGTCTTCGCGAGCACCGCGGCCAGCACCTCGTCGCTGTTGGTCGCGTCGCGCACCGCCGACGTCGCAAACGCCATCACCTGTTCACACCCCGAGGTGTGAGCGATCCGGGTGAACTCGTCGACGGCCCCCACGAGGTCCTTTGCGGCATCGTCGGCGAGTCGGCCGTCGTCGTCGATGCGCTCGGCCAGACGCAGCACCGACTTCGTCGAACTCATCGGGTTGGGGTGTCCACCGCGATGCGCATCGACCACCAACAGGTGCACCGTGTTGCTGCCGATGTCGAGAACTCCTAGTCGCACGCCTCCAAGGTAGTGGGTGGGCGCCGCGGGCACCGACTCGCCACGCCCGCCACGCCCGCAGCGCCGCGCCCGGGGGATTAGGTTGGACGCGTGCAGCCCGAAGTCGACCTGGATTTTCCGCGCGAATGGTATGAATTCGCCGATCCGGACAACCCCGAGCACTGGATTCGTGCTGATCTCACCTGGTTGTGCTCGCATTGGACGTGTGTGTTCGGCACACCGGCCTGCGCGGGGATCGTCGCCGGGCGCCCCGATGACGGCTGCTGCACGCACGGGGCCTATCTATCCGACGCCGACGACCGGGAGCGGCTGGTGGCCGGCGTGGCGCTGCTGGGACCCGACGACTGGCAGCTGCGCGAGTTCGGTGGGGGCCCAGACCCCCTGGGTCCGGGCGGCTACCTGGTGGAGGATTCCGACGACGACGGCCCGACGCTGAAGACCCGGGTTCACGACGGCGCCTGCGTCTTCCTCAACCGCCCCGGCTTCCCTGGCGGCCCGGGCTGTGCACTGCACGCGATGGCGCTACGCAACGGCATCGAGCCGCTGCAGGTCAAACCCGACGTCTGCTGGCAACTGCCGGTGCGGCGCACCCAAGAGTGGGAGACCCGGCCCGACGGCACGGAGATCTTGGTCGACACCATCACCGAGTACGACCGGCGTGGTTGGGGTGAGGGCGGCCACGACCTGCAGTGGTACTGCTCGGGATCGCCGGATGCCCACGTCGGCGCCCAACAGGTGTGGGAGTCCTACGCGCCGGAGCTGACCGAATTGGTGGGCGCAGCCGCCTACGCGGAGCTGGCCGCGGCATGCCGGCGCCGTGCCGGACTGGGCCTGATCGCGGTGCACCCGGCGACGGCGGCCGCGACCACGCGGCGCGACACCGACATCAAGTACGAGATCCTCTAGCCCGTCACGTCGGCCAGCACCGCTTTCGTGACTTCGCCGACGAGGGGCCGGTAGCCGGGAGCCTCCGGGTTGTCACCGGTGGAGCGGATCATCACCGCCACCATCACGCGCTGACCGTCGGGGCCCATCACGAGGCCGACGTCGTTGGTGCTCCCGTAGTCGCCCCCGCCCGTCTTGTCCGCGCTGGTCCAGCCCGGCGACAGGCCCACCCGCATCGACGAGGTCTGGTTGGCGAGCATCCAGTCGGTCAACTCCTGGCGACATGACACGGCGAGTACCTCGTCGCCGACCAGGATCGCGGTGAACCCGCCGGCCAGCGCGGCCGGCGTCGAGGTGTCACGCGGGTCGCCGGGAATCGCCGAATTCAATTCGGTCTCCCAGCGGTCGAGTCGGGTGCGCTCATCACCGATGCTGCGCGCAAACGCGGTCAACCCGGGCGGTCCGCCGATGGCCCGCAGCAGCAGATTCGCCGCGGTATTGTCGCTCTCCTGCACGGCAGCCCGGCACAGCACCCCGATGTCCACCGGTCCGCCGGCGTAACGCTGTGTCACCGGCGAGTGCGTCTTGATCTCACCCGGGTCGACGTAAACCGGTGTTGCCAGCGAGAGCTCATCGCGCTCAACCAGCTGCAGCACGCGCGCCACGAGGTAGGCCTTGAAGGTCGAGCAGATCGCGAACGAGTCGTCGGCGCGATGGGCCACCGTGTGACCAGAACGCAGGTCGCGGGCGTAAACACCGATGCGCGCCTTGTTGGCCGCCTCCAGCTCACGCAAACCCGCCGTCGTGTCCCGACTGCCCTCCGCCGAGTCACGGTCTGACGAGCAGGCCGCCGCCCCGAGCACCGTCACCGACGTCGCGGCAATCGACCCGACGATCATTGCGCGACGCGACACCGGTGCCACCGCTACGCCTCGAACTTGTACCCGAGGCCGCGCACCGTCAGCAGGTGGACCGGTGACGACGGGTCGGGCTCGATCTTCGACCGCAGCCGTTTGACGTGCACATCCAGGGTCTTGGTGTCCCCGACATAGTCGGCACCCCACACGCGATCGATCAACTGGCCGCGCGTCAGTACCCGCCCGGCGTTGCGCATCAGATACTCCAGCAGGTCGAACTCCTTGAGCGGCAACGTGATCAGCTCGCCGTCGACGCTGACGGTGTGCCGGTCGACGTCCATGCGCACCGGGCCGGCCTCGAGCACACCGTCGACGGTCTCGTCGTCGGCCCCGGTATCGGCGCCGCGGCGCAGCACGGCCCGGATCCGTGCGATGAGTTCGCGAGCCGAGTACGGCTTGGTCACATAGTCGTCGGCGCCGAGCTCCAAGCCGACGACCTTGTCGATCTCGCTGTCGCGCGCGGTCACCATGATCACCGGCACCGACGAGCGGGAGCGCAGCGCCTTGCAGACCTCGGTGCCCGACATACCGGGCAACATGAGATCGAGGAGCACGATGTCGGGGTTGGTGCGGTCGAATGCGGCCAGCGCGCCCGCACCGTCATTGATCACGCTCGCCTCGAACCCCTCCTTGCGGAGCAGGAAGGCTAGCGGGTCAGCCAGCGATTCCTCGTCTTCGACGATGAGAACGTGGGTCACAGGAGTTCCTTTTCCCCCGGATCAGATGCCGGGTCGTGGGCTGGTGTGTCCGAGGCGGCGAAGGCCTGCGGGATCGCCAGGGTGAAGGTCGACCCGGTCCCCGGACGACTCCACACCGAAATGGTGCCGGAGTGGTTGGCGGCGACGTGCTTGACGATCGCCAAGCCCAGTCCGGTGCCGCCGGTCATGCGGGAGCGGGCCTTGTCGACGCGGAAGAACCGCTCGAAGACGCGCTCCTGATCGGTCGCCTCAATGCCGATGCCGCGGTCGGTGACGGAGACGGCCACCATCGGCACAGCCGTCTCGTCCTCGGGTTCGATGACCCGACGGCTGACCGAAACGACAGTCCCCGCGGGCGAGTAGGCGATCGCGTTGGAGATGAGGTTGTTGAGCGCGGTCAGCAGCAGCGGGCGGTCGCCGTAGACGAACAGGCCACACGAATCGTCACTGGTCAACGAGATCTGCGCCGCCTCGGCGGGGATCTGCGCGGCGGTCAACGCCTCGTCGACCAACTCGTCGACGTCGACGGTGGCGAACTCGGCGGTCTCACCACCCTGCAGTCGCGACAGCGCGATCAGCTCGGTGACGAGATTGCCCATCCGCTTGGTCTCCGCCGCCACCCTGGTGCCGAAGTGGCGCACCGACTCGGGGTCGTCCACGGACTCCAAGAGTGCTTCGGTGAGCAGCGCGATCGCTCCGACCGGCGTCTTCAACTCGTGGCTGACGTTCGCGACGAAATCGCGCCGGGTGGCCTCGACGCGGATGTTCTCGGAGTCGTCGTCGCCGTACACCAGGACGAACCGCAGGCCGTTGAGCTCGACGTAGCGCGCCAGGCAGCGCACCGAGAGCACCGGTTGCGGTGCCGTCGCGCGGGCGGTCGCCAGGAATCCGGCCGTCGTGGGCGGCGGAATGAACTCGAAGCGCTGGTCACCGCCGGAGTGCAGCACGGCCATGACGTGCTCGGCGACGACGGGCTGCAGCTGGTCCTCGATGACCAGGCTGAGGTGGACCGCCGCTTCGTTGTACAGCGCCAAATCACCGCTCTCCTCAACGACGACGACGCCGTGCGCGGACTGCCGCACGATCATCCGCAGCACTTCGGAGCGGTCCTGCGGGGTCAGCGAGTCCGGCGCCGGCGGTGCCGGCGGCAGCACCGACAACGGGGTGATGGGGTCATCGAAGAGGAAGGCGGGCTGGCCGAAGACGAGGCGCCCAACCACGACGCCGCCGACAAGCGCACAAACGATCGCTGCGACGATCAGGGCAACGGTCACTACCTCAGAGTACGTCGCGGGGAGGCGGAATTCCCACCTGGACCGTCGAAATTCGACGGCCGTTCACCGACTGTTCGCCGGCGCGTCAGCGCTGTTCGCGGACGAGGTCCTTGTACTCGGGGTGGCGTTCGACGTAGGTCTGGATGTAGCTGCACACCGGCACGATCTTCTTGCCACCCGCAGCCGCGTCGTCGAGGACGTACTTGGCGAGCTGGCCGGCAAACCCGCGGCCGCTGAATTGGTCGTGCACCACGGTGTGCGTAAGCACCAAGGTGTCGGGTTCGGTCATGTAGTCGATGTACCCGACCGATGTCGTCGTGCCCTCCTCGTCGATGAACGCCTCATAGCGCTCCTGGGACGGTTCATGGTCTACACGGAGCTCAGCCATGCATCCCAGCCTAGAGGGGGCGGACCCTGCTCGCCAGGATTACTTCTGACCCTGTGCGGCCACCGCCGCGGCACCGGCGGCGGCAGCCTCCGGATCCAGGTACACGCCCTTGCCGGTCACGCTTCCGTCGGCGTCGAACTCGTAGCGCAGCGGGTTGCCGGTCGGGATGTTCAACTCCGCGATGTCGGCGTCGGAAATCCCTTCCAGGTGCTTGACGAGTGCGCGCAGCGAGTTGCCGTGCGCGGCGACCAGGACGGTCTTGCCCGCGCGCAAGTCGGCGGCGATGGTCTCCCCGTAGTACGGGATGAGGCGCACGACGACGTCCTTGAGGCACTCGGTCAGCGGCACTTCGGCGAGGTCGGCGTAACGCGGGTCGTCGGTCTGGCTGTACTCCGACGCCGGGTCGATCGGCGGCGGCGGGGTGTCGTAGCTGCGGCGCCACAGCATGAACTGCTCGTCGCCGTACTTCGCCTTGGTCTCGGCCTTGTTCAGGCCCTGCAGAGCGCCGTAGTGGCGCTCGTTGAGACGCCAATCGCGCACGACCGGGATCCACAGCCGGTCGGCAGCGTCCAGGGCGATCTGCGCGGTGGTAATCGCGCGGCGCAGCAGGGAGGTGTACAGCACGTCGGGCAGCACGTCGTGTTCGACGAGGAGTTCACCCGCCCGGACCGCTTCGGCGCGGCCCTTGTCGGTGAGGGCGACGTCGACCCAGCCGGTGAACTGGTTGGAGGCGTTCCATTCGCTCTCGCCGTGGCGCATCAGGATAAGGGTGCCGTTGCTCATGGCAGTCAGTTTCTCACAGCATCCTCACGCGGGCGGGCCGGACGGCTCCTCCCCTGGGGCGCGACCGGGCCGGTACTGCTCCGGCAGCGGCTCCCCTGGTGCGGGCAACGACTCCTTGTCGATGAGGTGCTCGAAGGCCAGCAGGTTGTGCAGGGGTTCGCGGCGCGACACCCGCCATGCCCATTCCCGTCGGATCGAGGTGGCGAAGCCCAGTTCGAGTAGCACGTTGAAGTCGCCGTCGGCGGCCTCCAAGATCTGGCCGAGGACTCGGTCGAGCTCATCGGGTGTCAGCGCCTCCGTGCTGACCTGGCCGACCAGGTAGATGTCGCCGACGTTGTCGACGGTGTAGGCGACGCCGTAGAGGCGCCGATTGCGCTGCAGCAGGTATTTGAAGACCCCGACGAGGTTCTCGTCGGGGTGACGGCACACGAACGCCTCCACCCGCGCGCCATGGGCGGTGGCGGTGAGCAGCACGGTCGTCTTGAGCTTCTTCTCGCCGGGCAGTTCGAGGATGACGTGCTCGCCGTCGGGGCCGCCGGACGACTTGCGGGTGTAGTCGATATCGCGCTCGTGCAGCGCCGCGGTGAGCTTGGCGAGGTTGGCCACCGCACTCACAGCGCCGCCTCGTACTTGGTGCGTCGCAGCCAGCGCGGGCGTCCGGTGCGGGTGGTGCCACGACCGTCGCGCCGGGACTTCATGGCACGACCGTACGAATCGAGCAGTCCGTCGGCGGTGCGGTCCCAGGAGAATCGTTCGGCATGACCACGAGCGGCCGTACCCATCGCCGCGAGGCGGCCCGGATCAGCCAACAGCTTCTCCATCGCGTTGCTCCAGTCGGTGACCCCGTGGCCGTCGACCAGGATTCCGGTACTGCCGCCGGCGACCGCGGTGCCCAATCCGCCCACGTCGGCCGCGAGCACCGGGGTGCCGCAGGCCTGCGCCTCGATCGCGACGAGACCGAAGCTCTCCGAGTAGCTCGGCACGGCGACGACGTCGGCGGCACGGTAGACCTGTGCCAGCCGGGCGGAGGGCTGTGGCGGGATGAAAGTCACGCGGTCGGCGATGCCCAGTTCGGCGGCCAGGTCGGCCAGCGCACTCGGGTGTTCCCGCCCGGTCCCCGACGGCCCGCCGACGACGATCAGTCGCAGCGGCCGTGACGAGCGGTCCGCGGTGATGAGAGGTGCTGCGGCGCGCAACAGCACGTCGGGGGCCTTCAGCGGCTGGATGCGACCGACGAAGGCGACAATGGCCTCATCGGGCGCCAGTCCCAAATCGACGCGGGCGGCGGCGCGGTCGCCGGGGGTGAAGCAGTCGAGATCGGCACCGGGTGCGACGACATCGATCTTGCCGGGGTCGGCGCGATACATCGCCTCCAACTCGCCGGCCTCGGTGGCGGTGTTGGCGACGAGGCGGTCGGCGACGTCGACGACCTGTTGTTCGCCGATTATCCGCAAGCGCGGTTCCTCGGTGTCACCGTCGGCCAGCGACGCGTTCTTGACGGCGGCAAGGGTGTGCGCGGTGTGGACGAGCGGCACTCCCCAGCGGTTGGCGGCCAACCAGCCGACCTGGCCCGACAGCCAGTAGTGCGAGTGGACGAGGTCGTAGTGGCCGGTCGCATGGGCGGCCTCGACGCCGAGGACCCCCGCGGAAAAACCACACAGCTGGGCAGGCAGGTCGGCTTTGTCCAGACCCTCGAAGGGACCGGCGGGCACATTGCGCACCAGGACGCCGGGGGCGGCTGGGACGACGGGTTCGTCGGCCGAGCTGGTGGCCCGGGTGAAGATCTCCACCTGGACTCCACGCTGGGCCAGGCGGACCGCAGTCTGCCAGACGTAGACATTCATCCCGCCCGCGTCCCCGGTCCCCGGCTGCGCCAGCGGTGACGTGTGCACCGAGATCACCGCAATGCGGCGGGGCAACGCTTGGACCATGGCTCCACCATAGACCGCACGGTGGTCACGGATCGGTGCGCACAGCCCAGCCGAGGCACACTGCGATGGTCGCGGCGAACAGGATCAGATAGGACGCAGAGCCAATGGCGGCCAACACCGCCGACCCGCCGTGCGCGTCCGGGTCCCAGAAGACCCGGAAGCTGCCCGTGCGCCACACCATTTCACCGTTGAAGGCGACGCGGAATCGCCAGGCGAGCGTGCCCGTGGTGATCACCGCGGGTGCCAGCCACCACAACCACGTCGCCGGTCGGTCGCGGCGCGCGCGGTCCGACGCGGCGACGACCGCGACCAGGATGAGGGGGACGAACCACACCCAGTGGTGTCCCCAGCTGAATGGGGAGACCGCACACGAGGTCATCCCGACGACGGTGATCGCGAGCATCGTCGCGCCGGCTCGTTGGACGCGCCACGCGGTGTACAGGCCGATGACACCGACCACCAAGCCGATCGGGACCCACAACCATCCCGGGGCGTGTAGCAGGCCCAGTGCCTCGAGACGGTCGAGCTGCCCATGAATCGACTGGTTGGGAGGCACGGCCTCCACTCCGATGTGGGAGGTGTTGCCCGAATTCGTCCAGTAGTGCCACGCCTGCCCGCGCAGTGCGACCAGACCGATCACCACCGTGGCGACGAACACCGTCAACGCCGTCGCCATGGCCCGGAACTGGCGCGTGATGGCGAAGTAGACGACGAAGAAGATCGGCGTCAGTTTGATCCCGGCCGCCAGTCCCACTCCGACACCGCGCGCCGCCCCCGGCATCAGAGTCAAGCATCCGACGACGATCACGGCCAAGACGAGGTTCACCTGGCCGTTGAAGATCGTCGTCTGCACGGGCTCGAGCATCGACGCACCCAGGGCCGCGGCGACCGCGGTAACCCAGAACCGCCGGTCGCGGGAGAACCCCATTGCGTTGAGGATCAGCGCGGTGAACAAGAACAAGCAGATGACGTTGACCACCTGCACGAGTGCGACGGCGTGGGCAGCGCTCACCAGGGCCAGCGGCGTCATCAGCAACGCGGCGAAAGGAGGGTAGGTGAACCACCAATACCGGTAGACCGGCACGTCGTAGAGGGGTGTGCCATGCAGCACGGCGCGCCCACCGCCGCGGTAGACGCGGGTGTCGACGCCGTTGGTGAACAGGCCGTACGACCCCTCAACCGGGTGCACAAACAGGTACCAGCACAACGCAACGACAGCGGCGGCGCACATCACCACGACCACCGGCGTGCCGATGGTTCGCCTCACCAGCGGTTGGGCGTCGTTGCAGGCCACGGCCGCGACAGTACGCCGCGAGCACCGCACCTCATGGGCGGCGCGCGGCAGGTTCGAAACAGTGAGACAACTAAACACTACTGTCTTATTCTTAAGACATGTCCACTACGGTGTCCCAAATGCCACAATTCCGACTGCGATCCGGCGACAGCTGGCGAGACCCGTTCGACATGTATCGCGAGCTACGCGAGTACGACTCGGTCCACCGAGTCGTCACGCCCCCCGACGGCGACGACCCCGGCGAGTACTGGGTCCTCACGCGCCACGCCGACGTCTGGGCGGCCGCGGCCGATGCGACGACCTTCTCGTCGGCACAGGGCCTGACCGTCATCTACGGGGAACTCGAGGCGATCGGCATGGCCGACAACCCGCCGCTCGTCATGCAGGACCCGCCGGTCCACACGAGGTTCCGCAAATTGGTGGCACGGGGCTTCACACCGCGGCAGGTCGTCGACGTCGAGCCCCGCGTCCGCGAGTTCGTCATTGCGCGTCTCGATGAGATGGCCGACGATTCCGACGGTGCCGTCGACATCGTCGGCCGGCTGTTCAAACCGCTGCCGTCGATGGTGGTCGCCCACTACCTAGGGGTCCCCGAATCGGATTGGTCGCGTTTCGA
This sequence comes from uncultured Gordonia sp., assembly GCA_964630585.1. GTDB lineage: Bacteria > Actinomycetota > Actinomycetes > Mycobacteriales > Mycobacteriaceae > Gordonia. The sequence goes on along the minus strand of CAZVVS010000025.1, from coordinate 7,348 downwards.
CGGGTGGACGCAAGCCATCGTGGGCGCCAATGCCGCGGGTGGCCTCGCCGCCGTCACCGGGAGCGAAGCGATCGGGCCTGACCAAATCAGCGCGGGCGATGCGACTGCCGAGATGTTGGGCTACTTCAGCGAGCTGATCACGTTCCGCCGCGACCACCCCGGCGATGACACGGTCTCAGCGCTGGTGGAGTCCGGCCGCGCCGAAGACCCCGCGGGACTGCTGTCCATCCTGGCGTTCGCCTTCACAATGGTCGCCGGGGGCAACGACACGACGACCGGCATGCTCGGCGGCGGCGTCGAACTCCTCGCCGACCGCCGCGACCAGCGCCGCCTCCTCGTCGACGATCCGAGCCGGATCCCGGGCGCGGTCGAAGAACTCCTGCGGCTGACTTCCCCGGTACAGGGGCTGGCACGCACCACGACGGCCGATGTGCGCTACGCCGACACCCCGCGCGGGCCGGTGACGATCCCCGCGGGCCGCAAGGTGCTCCTCTGCTACGGCTCGGCCAATCGCGATCCGCGCCGCTTCGGCCCCGACGCCGAGCACCTCGACGTCCTCCGCGAGCCGCGTTCGATCCTCACTTTCAGCCATGGCAACCACCACTGCCTGGGGGCCGCGGCGGCACGCATGCAGGCCCGCGTGGCGCTCACCGAGCTACTCGCCCGATACCCCGACTTCGACGTGGATCCGGTGGGTATCCGCTGGGCATCGGGCAACTACGTCCGCCGGCCCGACTTCGTCCCCTTCCGTCCGGGCCGCCGCGCATGACGGCCACGAGCCTGAACTGGCGGGCACAACGCACCGATGCCGCCGCGCTGCGCATCCTCGACGCCGCCGAGGCGCTATACGCCACACACGGCGTCGACGGCGTGACCATGCGCGACCTGGCTGTGGCGGCCGGGTGCTCGCGCGCGACGCTGTACCGCTACTTCCCGAGCCGCGAAGCAGTCCAAGCCGCCTTCGTCGACCGGTCTGCCGACCGCCTGGCCCACGAGGTCGACGCTGCCGGCTCGGCCGGTGACCCCGGCGATCGTCTGGTCGCGGCGGTCACTGTCGCACTCCGCCTGGTGCGCGGCAATCCCGCATTCGCCAATTGGTTCCGGTCCGACGGGGTCGCCACCGCTGCCCAGCTCGCCGTCGTATCGCCGGCGATCGAGTCGCTCGCGCGCGGCTTCGTCGCCGGCTTGCGTGGCGCCGAACCCGCTGGAGCCGTCTCCGGGTCCGACGCCGAGCGGGCGCGTTGGCTGGTCCGGGTGATGCTCTCGCTGCTCACGACCCCGGGAACCGATCCCGATGATGAGGCGCAGATGCTGCGCACGTTCGTCGTCCCCGTCGTCGTGGGCTGACCAGCCCCGTCGCGCGCCCGCGGGTCACGCGCGCTATGCTTTCGGAAACCATTTTCATTAGCGGCTCCCTGCCCGGAGCCCACCAGCTTCGAATCGAGTTCCCGTGCGCCATCGCCGCCGCCTGTCCGCCGCCGTCGCGGCAGCGGTCGTCACCACCACCGCCGTCCTGAGCGGATGCTCGGGCGGGTCCGACTCGACGGAGGTCAGGCGGCCGCTCGTCGTCACCTCCACCAACGTGTGGGGGGCCGTGGCCCAGGAGATCGTCGGCGCCAACGGCACCGTCAAGGCCCTCTACATCTCCGCCGACGGCGATCCGCATGACTTCACGCCGTCGGCCGTCGACTCCGCAGCGGTGGCCGACGCGGACATCGTCCTGATCAACGGCGGGCATTACGACGAGTACCTGGCCAAGGCGAAGAAGTCGCCGTCGGCGTCGGTTATCGACGCTGCGTCGCTCATCGGCGTCGGCGGCGGGGCGCACGACGAGGACCATGGCGACGGCGGACATGACGACGACGGACATGACGACGACGGACATGCCGACTACCCGCGCAGCAGTGACGGGGCGAACGAGCACGTCTTCTACAGCCTGACCGCGGTGCGCAAGGCCGCCGACGCCCTGGCCGTCGCGTTGGCCCGACACTCCCCCGCGCACGCCGCCGACTACCGCCGCAACGCCGCCGCTTTCGGCAAGCAGCTCGACGACCTGCAGGGCAAACTCGCCGGGATCTCGGCCCGCCACCGCGGCGCCAAGGTCGCACAAACCGAGCCGTTGGCCGGATACCTCATCGCGGCTGCGGGACTCGTTGACGCGTCCCCGCCGGGATTCACCGCGGCGGTGGAGAACGGCCAATCGCCGTCGGCCGCTGACCGCGCCAAGCTCGAGGACCTGCTGACCTCCCATACCGCCAAGGCCCTCCTGTACAACGCGCAGGCCGTCAACCCGGTCACCACGGCCGTAGCCGATACCGCCCGCAGCTCCGGCGTCCCGGTCGTCACGCTCACCGAATCGCTGCCCGCCGGCGTCACCACCTACGCCCAGTGGCAGGGCGCCCAAATCGACGCCCTGGCGCGGGCCCTGGGCTCGTGACACCGGCGCCGGCGGCACCGACCGAGGGCCCCCCGGTCGCCACGCTGACCGACGCCGAACTCATGCTCGGCGATCGGGTGTTGTGGCGCGGCCTCACGCTGTCGATCGCGCGCGGCGAGTTCGTGGCCGTCCTAGGGCCCAACGGTTCGGGCAAGACCTCGTTGCTGCGGATGCTGCTGGGCCAGGTGCCGCCGACCGCCGGTTCGGTCGAGGTCACCGCGAGCGTGGGCTACGTTCCGCAGCAGCATGCCGACGATGCCGATCCGCTGGCCGTGCGCGGACGCGATCTCGTCGGGTTCGGCGTTGACGGTGGGCGGTGGGGGATCGGCTGGCGTGATCGCCGACGCCGCCGGGAACTCGTTGACGCGGCCGTGGCCCAGGTGGACGCCTCCGGGTTCGCCTCCCGACCGTTCGGACTGCTCTCCGGTGGCGAACAGCAGCGGCTGCGCGTCGCACAGGCCCTCACCCGCGACCCTGGACTGCTGCTGTGCGACGAGCCGCTCTCGAGCCTCGACCCGGGCAGCGGGGCTCGCATACTGGAACTGCTGGACGCCCGACGGCGGTCGGCGGGCACCGCCCTGGTGTTCGTGACCCACGAGATCAACCCGGTGCTGCCGTACGTGGACCGCGTCGTCTACTTGGCCGGCGGGCGCTTCGTCGTCGGCACCCCCGACGAGGTCATGCGCACCGAGGTGCTCTCCGCGTTGTACGGCACCCGCGTCGACGTCGTGCGGATCGGCGATCGACTTGTCGTCTTGGGCACCGAGGACGGCCATCACTGTGAAGACGGGTCGGCCGGTGGGTAGCTTCTTCGACCTGACGACGACGGGCGATCTGCTCGGCCGGGATTTCGTCCAGCAGGCGCTCGTTGCTCTCGCACTGCTCGGCCTGCTCGGCGGCCTGTTGTCGCCGCTGATCGTCGCGCGGCAGATGTCGTTCGCCGTCCACGGCGTCAGCGAGCTGTCGGTGACCGGGGCCGCTGCCGCCCTGCTCGCCGGGTTCAGCGTCAACCTCGGCGGGGTGATCGGAGCGATCGTCGCGGCGCTCACCTTCGGAATTCTCGGCCACCGGGCGCGCGAGCGCGACTCGGTGATCGGCGTCGTGATGGCGTTCGGTCTCGGCCTGGCCGTGCTGTTCCTGGCGCTCTACGGCAACGCCTCCACCGGGTTCGCGATGCTGACCGGCCAGGTCGTGAGTGTCGGTCTCGGCGGGTTGACGGCCATTGCGATCACCACCGTCGTCGTGATCGCCGTTCTCGCCGTCATCTACCGGCCACTGCTGTTCGCCTCCGTCGATCCACGCGTAGCTCTGGCGGGCGGTGTCCCGACGCGGATGCTGTCCATCGTGTTCGCCGTCCTGATGGGCCTGGCGTGCGCCCAGGGCGTCCAGATCATCGGCGCGCTACTGGTGATGTCGATGTTCATCGCGCCCGGCGCAGCCGCCATGCGCCTCTCGTCGAACCCGACGGTGGTCACCGGCCTGGCGATCCTGTTCGCCGAGGTCGCCGCCGTGGGCGGTCTTGTGCTGTCATTGGCACCCGGCCTACCGGTATCGGTGTTCGTCACCAGCATCTCGTTCGTCATCTACCTGGGCTGCCGCTTCGCGGGCCGACGGCGCGACCGCGCCCTCTGACCGCTCACGTCACGAATCCCTCATCGTTTCGTCAACTCCGCATCGATCCGGATCGAGGTGGGGTTGCCGAAACCCGGTGGGGTCAGGGATGCCCGGGATCCCGACCGGCGAACGCCATCAGCACCTGCGTCGCGGTTGCCCCGTCCGGCGACGCCACTGCGGGCCCGAAGACGCCGGGCCGACGGGTCATCTCCTCGGGGATCTTCTCGAACAAGGCGTTGATGAACGCGATCGCCTCGTCGGGGATCTCCACCGCGTTGCCGGTCGCGGCACCCAAGTCCCAGCCGTGCATGTAGAGGTCGGCAGCCGGGAACGCCAGACCCTCACGGACCGAGCGACGACCCATCGGGCTGTCCACCACCAAGTCCAGGTCGATGCCCTCGTCGAGGACCGCACGAGCCGGCGTAGCCTGCTGCACCCACCAGAAGGCGGGATCGCCGTCGACCGCAGTCGACGGTGGGTCGAACTCGCTGGGCACGACTGTCTCGCCGCGAACGATCTGGGCGCCGATACTGGTCGCCTGCCCCACGTGACCGAGAACGTCGAGTGCAGTCCAACCGGCGCACGGCGACGGACGCTGCCAAGCGCCGCCGGGCACTCCCTGCACAATCGACTCGAAGAAGTCCAAGCCGTTGCGGTAGATGTCGAGAACGTCGTCAGACATAGTCACCCTTTCGTTGCCAGCGGTCGAAGATGGTCGAGCACCTCGGACCAGGTGGCCCAGCCCTCGGTGCCGAAGTGGATGTGCTCACCCTCGAACTCATCGACGCCGCGCGCGGTGCGATCGTCGACGATGAAGTCGCCGCGGTTGAGGTTCTTGTGGTGGCTCAGGATCAGCCGCTTGTACGCCGGATCGGCAGGTTCGCCACCGAGGTGGTGCTTGACCCAGAGCAGCTTGTCCGACCATGCACTCGGGTTGTCCCACGGCGCCGTCGACAGGATGTAGGTGTCGAAGAGCTGTGAAAGCTCCCGGTAGGCCTGCACCGCGCCCGGCATCGGGTCCATGAGCGCAAAGATTCCGGGCGCGTCGTCATAGCGTCCCTCGAACTCTGCGCGATCCGCGGCGGTGAGCCGCTCGATGCCGGAAACGAAATCGACGAGGGTGTTGTCGAGGTCCACGTAGAGGATCTTGTCCATGACCCCAGTATTGCCGCGGGGTCTGACACCGCATCGCCGCATCGCGGCATAGGGTCCCCGTCGGGGATCACTCCTCGGGCGCGCCCGGGTTGCAGCGGGCCGAGACCATCTCGTTCTCGTCGACCACTGGGCGCCCGGGTTCCAGATTCCATGACGGCTTGTCCGGCGCGACGGCGCGTGCCCACACCCAGTGACAGTCGAACTGCGCGCGCATGCCCGGCGACGACGCCGAGTATTGCCCGTATGGCGAGGACTTCGCCACGACCTCCCGCCAGGCGGTGTCCTGGGCACCGGGCTCGGTGACCTGCCTGCCCGCGTCGGTCGGGTACACCTGCAGACTCGGGCCGACCTCCGTCTGCACCCATTGCGTGCGCGCGATGTAGGGCGGCGGCAGGGAGATCACCGTCGGCGACGGCCACGTCGTCCGATCACTGTCGGCGGTCGTGGGCGAGCCGGTCGCGGGTGCGGTCACCACCGGCGAACTCGCGGGGACCGGCGGCAGCGACGGATAGTCGTCGCCGGTCGGCGAACCGTTGCACGCGGCGAGGAGCAACACCGGCACGGCCAGGACCGCCCCGACCGTCGGGCGGGCGTACCGCACCACGTCAGGCGGGGACGAGGCCGTGCGCGCGCATCCAGGCCTCGCGCCGCTGCGGGTACGGGTCGTGCACGATCCGGGAGTGGACGTCGAAGACCATCGTGTCGCGGTTGGCCGCGGCGTAGGGCGTCCATTGCAGCTCCGGCTGGCCGGTGCGGGCGAACGTCGTCCAGTGGCCCTGCATCACGCGGGTCATCTTGCCGGTGGTCTTCCAGTCCCCGACCGCCAGCGCCGCGCCGATCGCCGTGCGGTACGCGCCGAACACGGCGAACAGTTCGGTGGCGTGCGTGGCACGCATGCCGCTGGCACGCAGGACCTTCGTGTCGAAGTCGTAGCGGTACACGTAGGTGGGGTTGCCTGCGGCCGAGTGACCCTCGGCAAACGCGATCGCCGGGCCCCAGAAAACCGAGTCGCCCAGCATGTGGACCGGGTCGCCGCCCCGATGCCCCTCCGAATACGCCTGCACGAGCGCCGCCCGATACTCCGCGTCGACACCGAGGAACACCTGCTCGCCATCGGGGAAAACGACCTCCGACTGGTCTTGGTCGTCGGTGGGCAGGAAGGATGCTCCACGGGTGAACAACCGGCCCTCGTCGCGGTTGGTCCCGATGATCAGCGGGACGCGGTGGGTGTTGCCGTCACGGGCGGCCTTGTTGGGGTCCTGCGGCAGGTACTCCGTACCGAAAGTCGGGCCGTACGGGAGGAACTCCCCGGTGCCCGAGTTGGGCGAGTACGCAGTAAGGCGCTTACCCGCTCGGTGCATCTGCTCCGGCGTCGCATTGACCAGCAGCTCGCGGGCCCGCTCGGGGGGCACCGGCGCTCCGCCACTCCCCGCCCGGTAGGACCGGTCGTCGAGCATCTTGACAAACTCCTGCGCGAAGTGCGCGGCGGTCTCCTTCGAGATGTTCAACTCGTTGGCCGGGCTCTGCGCGATCGCCTGGGTGAACAGGCCCTCTGCCGCCGGCGTGCACAACAACGCGGTCACCGACGAACCGCCGGCACTCTCGCCGAACACGGTCACATTGTCTGGGTCGCCCCCGAACGCGGCGATGTTGCGCTGCACCCACTCCAGCGACGCGACCTGGTCGCGCAGACCGAGGTTGTCCTCGAACGGGCGCTCGTCGCTGCTGTACTGGCTGAAGTCCAGGTAACCGAAGGGTCCGAAGCGGTACTGCACGGTCACGACCACCACGTCGCCCACCTTGGCGAGGAGCGATCCGTCATAAAGCGGAGTAGCCGTGGTGCCGAGGAAGTAGGCGCCGCCGTGGATGAAGACCATCACCGGCCGTGGGTTGGCGGAGATCCGGTCGGGCGAGAAGACGTTGAGGCTCAAACAGTCCTCACCGGTCGGCTGGAACCGGCCCGGCCCAACCGCGGTGAACATCTTGTCCTGGATCTCGGCGGTGCCGTAGGCGTTGGCGGCGAAGCGGCCCTTCCACGGCGTGACCGGCTCAGGTGCGCGGAAGCGCAGCGGTCCGACGGGCGGGGCGGCGAAGGGGATGCCCTTCCAGCTGATCGTGCCCGATCGCGTGCGCTTGCCCCGG
>CAZVVS010000024.1:0-23366 GCA_964630585.1 uncultured Gordonia sp. | reverse complement strand
CGTCAGGGTCAACTCTCGTGGAAAGACCTTGACGAGAGGTGATCTAGCACTCGCGACTCTCACTGCGAAGTACCCCGGCTTCTACGACAAGATCAAGAGCCGTGCCGACAAGAATGGCGATCTGGGATACAAGCAACTCGGAATCAGCACGCTGACTCGGGCGCTGGCCTTGTACGGTACATCCAGCGGTTCTCTCAGTGGAATTGCAAGCACGTCAAATGACGAAATTGACACTGGGTGGGCGATTGTCGTCCGCGGGACCGATCATCTCCTCAGCCTCCTGCGCAACAACCTCGACTTGGATAGCGACACTCTGTTGCCCTCGATGAACGCGCTTGTTCCACTCATCGGGTACCTCGGTGCGCGGGACGCAAAGTCTCCGATGAGCGCACAGGACGCAAAGGCAGTCGTTTACTGGCTGCTAGTCGCCAGTCTTACAAGCCGATACACCGGACCGATCGACACCCTGTTCGGTCAAGATCGAAAAGCGCTCCACGACAAGGGGCTTCACGGACTGTACGAGAATCTGGGACTGTCTAATCGATATCACGTAACCCCCGACTATCTCGTCGGCCGTTCGCTCAAGAGTGCAGCCTTCATGCTTTCGTTCCTTGCTGCCCGCGCCAAGGGAGCAACAGATTGGTGGACCGCCACTAGGATTGGCCTCGACGGTTCCGGCCAGTTCCGAATCGAGTATCACCACATCCACCCGCAGGCGACATTGCGCAAGAGCCACACGAAGGCGCAGATTAACGATATCGCGAACCTCGCCTTCATCTCTGAGAAGGCAAATAAGCGGATCTCGTCCCGGCCGCCTTCCGTGTACTTTGCCGAGCTGGACGATGCTGAGCTGATACGACACTTTATTCCACTTGACGCACCGCTGCAGAACACCGCCAACTACCTGGCCTTTGTCGCAGCGCGAAGGGCAGCCCTCGCAAACGCGATCAACTCTTTCCTTGACTCCTGGGCCCCGGAGTTCGTTGGTACGTCCGACACCGATGGTGAGCGTAAGGCCACCCGCGTTTCACTCCAGCTATTCGCGGACCACGAACCCGAACGGGGAACCTTGCAGATTACGGCCGAGAGCCCAGACGGCACCTGGGCGGCCGATCTTCCGGTGCTGTCACTACTCGCCGCCATCGCAGACGCTCAGGAGAATATCGCGACTCAAGTCGACCTTCCGAGCGGAGAAGCTGTGCCAGTGATTCAAACCGAAGACGGAGTGTCCATCGAACTTGGATCGGTGCGGCTCGATGGCACCCTCCAGGAGTGGCAGGACGCAATCGATCGAGAGTTCGCGGATGTGTTGCCGCTGACGGAGATGGGCACTCCGCATGGGTGGCCCGAACCCCAGTTGACGCTTATCGACTTCGCTGTTCGCGAATGCGAGTAGTTCGACTCCGAGAACGGCGTGGAGCGTCGCTACCGTCCGCGCTTCCTACCTCACGTGAATCGTCTCGTCAGGGTTACGAATGCTTGTCGCTCGGCCGTCGCAGTCGGCATGGACGGAATTGAAGATCGGCCACACTCGGTCAAACCCGGCTCAACCGGTACCAGTCCCGTTAAGCTTGGGCTCGTTGGCCACCAGGGTCACGTCGAGAGCGAGGAGGGCCAAGGTGGCCGAGCCGTGGCTGTCCGCGGACGACATCGCCGCCCACCTTGGGATCACCAAAGACACTGTCTACACATGGATTGCTGATAAGGCCATGCCGGCGCACAAGGTCGGGCGCCTCTGGAAGTTCCAAGCCAACGAGATCGACGACTGGGTGAGACGCGGTGCTGCAGCTGTGCCCACGACCGGCGAGGACACCGATTAGTCCCATGCGGATCATCAACAACGTCAGTGACCTCCTTGGCGACGACCTCAAGGCCGAAATCGAACCGGGGTCGAAGGTGCGCATCGCCGCTTCGACCTTCTCGATTTTTGCGTTCGAGGCGCTCCGCAAGGAGCTGAAGCAGGTATCCGAGTTGGAGTTCATCTTCACCTCGCCGTCGTTCGTCACCGAGAAGGTCACAGACAAGCTCCGGAAGGAGCGCCGAGAGTTCTTCATCCCCGGACATGCGGAGTCGAGCCTGGCCGGCTCGGACTTTGAGATCAAGCTGCGCAACAAGCTCACGCAGCGGGCTATCGCCCGCGAGTGTGCAGACTGGGTTCGTCGCAAGGTAACGTTCCGATCGAATGCGACCGGCAACCCGATGCAGCAGTTCGCTGTGATTGATGACAAGACTGCCTACACGCAGTTGCAGGGCTTCACCACAGCGGATCTCGGTTACGAACGAGGTAACGCGGTATCGAGCTTCGTCAATCGGCTCGACGAAGCACCCATGACAGAGCAGTACGTGCAGCTGTTCGACCAGATTTGGAGAAATCCTGATCAGGTTCGCGACGTCACCGAAGCTGTCCGGGAGCACATCGCCAGCGTCTACGCCGAGAACTCGCCCGCGCGGATCTACTTCCTGATCCTCTACAACCTGTTCGCCGAGTTCCTCGAGGACATCAACGAGGACGTGCTGCCGAATGACCGCACCGGATACCAGGAAACCAAGGTCTGGCAGAGCCTGTACAACTTTCAGCGCGATGCAGCGACAGGCATCATCAACAAGCTGGAGACCTACAACGGTTGCATTCTCGCCGACTCGGTCGGTCTCGGAAAGACGTTCACCGCTCTGGCAGTGATCAAGTACTACGAGCTGCGCAACAAGTCCGTTCTTGTGTTGTGCCCGAAGAAGCTCTCCGAGAACTGGACGAACTACAACGCGAACCTCACGACGAACGTCTTCGCCTCCGACCGTTTCAACTATGACGTGCTCGCTCACACAGACCTCTCGAGAACGAGGGGTGAGTCGCTGGGGCTGAGGCTCGACCGGATCAACTGGGGCAACTATGACCTGGTTGTGATCGACGAGTCACACAACTTCCGCAACGCCGACTACGCAGAAGAGAAGGAGTCCCGCTACCAGCGCCTCATGCGCCAGGTCATCCGCGAGGGCGTGAAGACCAAGGTCCTGATGCTGTCGGCCACGCCGGTAAATAACCGATTCAACGACCTCAAGAATCAACTCCAACTCGCCTACGAGGGCGAGTCGGAGAACCTCGCCCAGCACTTGAGTCTGTCTACGACGGTTGAGAAGGTGTTCTCCGACGCGCAGCGCGTGTTCAACGACTGGTCAAAGCTCGATGCAGAAGACCGAACGACTGACCGCATCCTCCAGATGCTCGACTTCGACTTCTTCGAGCTCCTCGATGCCGTCACCATCGCTCGCTCCCGCAAACACATTCAGGCCTTCTACGACACCTCAGAGATTGGTGCCTTCCCGGAGCGGCGACCACCGATCTCCATCCACGAGCGGCTGACGGATTTGCCGAATGCGCCGGGGTTCAACGACATCTTCGAGCAGCTCCAAGCGCTGAAGCTCGCGGTCTACACGCCGCTTGCATATGTGTTCCCAAGTCGGCGTGCCAAGTACGAAGACCTCTACAACGTCACGACGGGTAATGCCAGGTCCAACCTGGGGCAGGCAGGCCGCGAGCAGGGCTTGAAGAAGCTCATGACCGTGAACCTGCTCAAGCGGCTGGAGAGCTCGGTCGAAGCGTTCCGGCTGACGTTGGCGAAGATCGAGGGTTCCGTCGACCACACACTCACTCGAATCAGCAACCATGCCGGCAATCTCACCGATCTGAGTCCTGAGCTTGCTGGACTCGATTTCGACGTCGACGACGAAGACGATGCGAACATCGAGGCGCTGTCGTTCGGCGAGAAGATCAGGATCGATCTCAATGACCTTGACATCGAATCCTGGCAGCGCGACTTGTGGAACGATCGCGAGACACTGCGGGAACTCCTCGACGAGATGCGCAGAATCACGCCCGACCGCGACCTCAAGCTTCGCAGACTCAAGCAACTGATCGAAGACAAGGCGCGCTACCCGATCAACGAGGGCAACCGTAAGGTGCTCGTGTTCTCGGCGTTCGCCGACACCGCCGACTACCTGTACCGAGAACTAGCTCCTTCGCTTGTAGCGGCTGGGCTGGAGGCAGCGGTCATCACTGGTGGCAGCCACGGCGCGAAGACAACGCTGGGTAAGGGCTTCGACTTCCAACAGGTCATGTCACTCTTCTCTCCCCGCTCCAAGCAGCGCCATCTCACCATGCCTAGCGAGACTCGAGAACTGGACGTGCTCATTGGCACCGATGTGATCAGCGAGGGCCAGAACCTCCAGGACTGCGACTACCTGATCAACTACGACATCCACTGGAACCCTGTGCGCATCGTCCAGCGCTTCGGGCGGATCGACCGCATCGGCTCTACCAACAGTCAGATTCAGCTGGTCAATTTCTGGCCGGACATCTCGCTCGACGAGTACTTCATCTTCAAGGTACGAGTCGAGAACCGGTTGGTGATCGCTGACCTTGCCAGCACTGCCGATGACAACGTACTCACACTCGAAGACTCCGACGCCGCCTTCCGCAAGGAGCAGCTTCGGAAGCTGCAGGATGAGGTCATCGAGCTCGAAGACGTACGAACAGGCGTCGCGATCACAGACCTCGGGCTCAACGACTTCCGCATGGACCTGCTCGGATACATCAAGGAGCATGGAGACCTCGCCGGCTCGCCCCGCGGTCTTCACGCTGTGATCCCCGCAGATGCAAGCAAGGGACTGCGGCCCGGCGTCATCTTCGCGCTACGGAACGTCAACGCCGATGACTCCCAACTCACCGGCAAGAGCGGCAACCGTGGCAACCGGCTGCACCCGCACTATCTCGTCTATCTCGACGAGGAAGGCGACGTCATCGCCGACCACACCGAAGCAAAGCATCTCCTCGACCTGCTTCGCGCTGGCTGCCGCCCATACGACGAACCAGTCGCCGAAGTGGTCGGCGTGTTCAATGCCGCAACCAGCGAAGGCGCTGAGATGGGGAAGTACTCGGCGCTCCTCACCGACGCGATCCGTTCCATGATCGATGTCACCGAGGAACGCGACATCGATAGCCTCTTCACCGGTGGCAGCACCACGGCCCTCACCCAGACCATCGCCGGCCTTGATGACTTCGAGCTGATCGCATTTCTTGCGGTCGTCAGGGAGCCCCCGAGTGACTGAGGAGAGGGCTGAACCGGTCCTCTACCACTGGCCTCCGAACGCGGCGTTTGGCCGCACTGTCCCCAAGGCAAAGTTCTACGACCAGGGCAACGTCCGCGGAGCGTTGCGTGAGAAGTTCATCGACGACGTCCGGCGCATCACCTGGGCCTACAAACTCGCTGACGAGACCATCCACCTCCGCGGCACGACCGATGTGCCTGAGATCCAGGTCTTCACGGTGGAGACCAAGGGCGCTGACGTCTCCGACGATGTTCTTGCCGCAATCGACAAATCGGTGCACTTCCCAATCATCTTCGAAGTCGTCAGCGCCGAGCGGGTCTGCATGGTGGCTGCACAGAAGTCGCTCGACGGTAAGACGCCCCGCATAGCGACGTACTTCACCACCGACTGGCAGCCCTTTGATAAGCCCCGCCGGCCACTGCCGACGGCACTCGATTTGCCGACCCTCTACGAGGCCATCCTCGCCTCACTCCTGCCAGTCGCGACGCGCGACGACGAGACGGTGTCAGAGGCGACTGGCAGACTGAGCCGTGCCCGGAAGCTCGAGCGCGAGATTGCTGCGCTGGAGAAGAAGCTGCGAACCGAACCCCAGCTCAATCGCAAGTTTGAACTACGCAAGCGGCTCAAGGAGCGTGAGTCCGCGCTCGCGGAGCTGACCAATCCCACGCCGACGACCAGAGGATGACCGTGGAGAAACTGAAGATGCATTCGCCGGACTTGACTGAGCGAAATATCGACAGGATTGCCGAGCTGTTCCCGACGGTGGTGACCGAAACACTGGATGTCGATGGCAATCCGATCCGGGCGGTCGATTTCGATGCACTCCGTCAAGAGCTTTCCGATCACGTTGTCGAGGGACCGCAGGAGCGCTACCAGCTTGATTGGCCTGGCAAGCGCGCTGCCGCGTTCGCCGCTAACGCGCCGATCGCGAAGACCCTGCGTCCGGTGCGCGAGGAGTCGGTTGACTTCGATACAACCAAGAATCTCTTCATTGAAGGCGACAATCTCGATGCGCTGAAGCTTCTTCAGGAGTCATATCTCGGCAAAGTCAAGCTAATCTACATCGACCCGCCTTACAATACCGGTAACGACTTCGTCTATAGAGACAACTTTGCCGAGACTGCCGAAGACTACCTGACACGCTCAGGGCAGAGGGATGACACGGGTGTAGGACTCATAGCCAACTCGGAATCCAACGGCCGATTCCACACGGATTGGCTCAACATGATGTACCCGCGGCTCCGGCTGGCGCGCAATATGCTCTCCGATTCTGGCATGGTAATGATCTCCGTCGATGATAACGAGGTTGCAAATCTACGCACGCTTTGCGACGCGGTTTTCGGTCCGAAGAACTTTGTTGCGCAATTTGTGTGGCACACCAAGAATGCGGCGCGCGGTGTGCCTCCCCGGACACTGCTCATGGCGAACCATGAGTATATTCTTGTATACGCACGAGAAATCGATGCAGTGCGCTTTAAGGGTCTACCTCGCGACGAAGAAGACTTTGGAAATCCAGACAATGACCCACGTGGACTGTGGCGATCAGAGAGCATGAAGGCGACCGGAGCGCAAGACAATCATTTCACAATCTCCGACCCGTCTACCGGACGTAGCTACCATGCAAATTGGGCATTCTCCCAGCGGAGGATCACCGAGATGCTCGCAGAGGGTTTGATCATTTTTCCGAGTGTGCCGACGGGGACTCCTCGACAGAAGAAGTTCATTGATTCCTATGTCAATGATCGAAAGGCATTCGTAACGTCGCTGGGTTGGTACTCAACTGAGAATGCCACCAAGTCACTGATGGCACTATTCGGAGGCAAGAAAGTGTTCGACTTCCCGAAACCGCTTGATCTGTTAGCATTTCTGATCGATCAATCAACCTCGTCGCGATCAGCCGATGTTGTTGTAGATTTCTTCTCAGGATCGGCTTCAACTGCGCACGCTGTTTTGCAGGTAAACGCAGCAGATGGTGGCAACCGAGCGTTCATCTTAGCGCAGTGCCCAGAGTCGATACCGCCATCCTCTGACGCGTTCGGGTTGGGATTTACGTCGATTCCGGAGATTGCTCGGGAGCGTATCCGCCGCGCCGGAGATGTATTACAAAGCGCTGGCGTGGGAAAAAGGATCGATGTTGGATTTCGTTCGCTACGAATTGATTCGACCTGTTTGGCTGATGTCAGCCGATATCCGGACGCCCTACACCAAGGCTCGATCTCTTTGGATCGCGACAGCATAAAGGCTGATCGTTCAGGCGAGGACTTGCTCTTTCAACTGCTGCTGGATTGGGGCCTGGATCTGAGTCTTCCTATCAAGCAGGAGACTCTAAGCAGAGAGAGAGAGAGAGAGAGAGAGAGAGAGATCTTCCGCGTCGCGGACAACGCACTTGTCGCGTGCTTCAGCGAGGAGGTCTCCGCTGATGTGGTCACCTACATCGCACAGCTTCAGCCTCTCCGCGCCGTATTCCGCGACTCGGCCTTCCGGACGGATGCCGAACGGATCAACGCAGAGCAACTCTTCCGTGAGCTGTCACCCAACACAGAGGTCAAGACCGTATGACTTCGTTGCTCTGGTCGGTCGTGCGTGATGGAGAAGCGCACGCTGCACTCGCCCGACCTGACAGCTCGCAACGTCGAGCGCATCGCCGAACTCTTTCCACAAGTCATCACAGAATCGAGAGATGCGGAGGGCAATGTGACGCTCGCCGTTGATTTCGACCTGCTCCGTCAAGAGCTCTCCGACCACGTAGTCGAGGGGCCGCAGGAGCGCTACCAGCTCGACTGGCCCGGCAAGCGGGCCGCCGCGTTCGCCGCTAACGCGCCAATCGCCAAAACCTTGTGCCCCGTACGGGAGGAGTCGGTCGATTTCGACTCGACCAAGAATCTCTTCATCGAGGGTGACAACCTGGATGCGCTCAAGCTGCTCCAAGAGTCGTACCTTGGCAAGGTCAGGCTTATCTACATTGACCCGCCCTACAATACTGGCGGCGATTTGATCTATGAAGATGACTTTGCGGAATCCGCGGCTGAGTATCTCGAGAAGTCCGGACAGCAGACGTCCGCCGGTGATCGCCTCGTAGCCAACCAGGACTCGAACGGCCGCTACCACTCAGACTGGCTCGACATGATGTACCCGCGACTCAAGCTTGCGCGCAATCTCCTGGCGGAGGACGGGGTCATCTTCGTGTCGATTGACGACGCAGAAAGCGCGAACCTCAAAGCTCTACTGGACGAGGTCTTCGGGCGTCAGAACTATCTGGACACGATCGTGGTGGAGATGTCGACGACGTCTGGCCCGAAGACGGTCAATGCGCAGCAGGGCACGATTGTCAAGAACGCCGAATTCGTACACGTCTACAAGAGATCTGCCGCTTTCGATAATGGTGCGGCACACGCCTCTCCTCGATGGCATCGATGACTTCGACACCCACTATTCGGTCTGGCTGCATGACGACGGAACGCTCGGGTCGGTCGCAAACGAGATTCTCGCCGATGCGACGGTCGGTGCGGACATCCGGAGGCTTGGTCTCGACCGGAAGTCAGGCTTTAGCGTGAACAAGATGGATGACCTGCTGGCGATGTCGGAGGCCGCCATGGTGTTCGTGAACGCGAACCTGAGCCGTATTGCACGTATCGACCGCGCACCTGTCTCTGCGCAGGGTCGTTCCACAGAAGTGGGCAGATGGATAGAGTTCAATGCTGATCACCGAACCTACTTTCTCACGACCCTTCAGAACGGGAGTCTCCAAGCACTCATCCCGCTTGAGCTGAACTACCGTATGTCCGATGACTACAAGCCGCGATTCGGCCGCACGGTCATCCGGGGTGACCTCTGGAAGGGCTTCTATCAGGACATGGGGAATGTGGGAAAGGAAGGCGGCCTCGCGTTCTCGAACGGCAAGAAGCCGGTGCGTTTGATCAAGCAGTTGATGAAGTGGGCCAACAATACAAGAGAGGGCCTTGTCCTCGACTTCTTCGCCGGTTCCGGGACTACCGCACAGGCGGTCATGGAGGCCAACGCAGAAGACGGCGGTGATCGGCGATTCATAGTCATTCAGTTGGACGAGAAGCCTGATCCCAAGTCGGAGGTCGCGGGGGCGGGGTTCAGCACGATCTCCGAATACTCGCGAGAGCGGCTCCGCCGAGCTAGTTCGCAGGTTGCACGGGGCCTGAGCCTTGACAGCCCATCGGTTGATCTTGGGTTCCGAACTTTGCGAGTCGAAAGTACCAACCTGGCCAACGTGCACATCAGCCCTAACGCCATTGGGCAGCCGGATTTGCTCAGCACTGTCGCCAGCGTCAAGCCCGGTCGGAGTGGCGAGGACCTGCTATTCCAAGTCCTGCTTGACTGGGGTCTGGAAGTCGGACTGCCAATCGAACGCGGGTCGATCGACAGCCATGAAATCCATGCGGTGGCAGACGACGCGTTGATTGCTTGCTTCGCGGACGACATCAGCGACTCCGTCGTTCGAGAGATCGCAGCTCGCCATCCCCTCCGCGCGGTGTTCCTCGATGCCGGATTCGTAAGCGACTCCGCGCGCATCAATGCTGAGCAGATTTTCCGCGAAGTATCGCCCGAGACAGAGGTAAGGACGATCTGACCCGATGAAACTCCAGTTCAAGGTCCAGCAGTACCAGACCGAGGCCGTCGATGCCGTGGTCGATGTGTTCATGGGGCAGCCTTATGCGGACGGGGTGAAGTATCGGATCGACCCCGGCAAGGACGCGGTTTGGACATTGCAGGAGGACGCGGGCCTACGTAATGCTGAGATTGCGTTAACGTTGCCGCAGTTGCTGGAGAACGTGCACGGCGTGCAGCGGGCACGCGGGTTGGAGTTGTCGAAGGGTCTGAGCGACCCCGTAAAGAAGTCTGCGGCTCCAATCAATCTCGACGTCGAGATGGAGACCGGTACGGGCAAGACCTACGTGTACATCAAGACGATCATGGAGCTGCACAAGCGTTACGGATGGTCCAAGTACATCGTGGTCGTCCCGTCGATCGCAGTTCGCGAGGGCGTGAAGAAGTCGTTCGACATCACCTCCGACCACTTCCAACAGCTCTACGGCACCAAGCCCCGCACGTTCGTCTACAACTCATCGCGCCTGCACGAGGTGGAGCGGTTCTCGTCCGACGCGGGCGTGCAGGTGATGATCATCAACAGCCAGGCGTTCAACGCCATCGGCAAGGACGCTCGCCGAATCTATGAGGTGCTAGACGACTTCCAGTCGCGCAAGCCGATCGACGTGATTGCTGCGAATCGGCCGATCTTGATTATCGACGAACCGCAGAAGATCGAAGGCGAAGCGAAGAAGCCGTCGAAGTCGCTCGAAGCGCTCGGGCAGTTCAATGCTCTGTTCGTGCTCCGCTACTCGGCGACGCACAAGGTCGAACGGACCAAGGTGCACCGCCTTGACGCGGTGGACGCATACAATCAGAAGCTGGTCAAGAAGATTGCGGTACGAGGCATCACGGTCAAGCACCTTGCCGGCAGCACCGCGTACCTATACGTGGACGGAGTGGAGGTAGGCAAGGGTGCCGACTTCCCGAAGGCGCGCGTCGAGGTGGAAGTGCAAACCGCTCAAGGAATCAAGCGACAGGTCAAGCGCCTGAGCCAGGGCATGAACCTGCACGACATCTCGGGGGGGATTGAGGCCTACAAGGGGTTGTTCATCCGGGACGTCGACGCGAACCGGGACATCATTGAGCTGAGCAACGGCGACATCGTCGGAGCTGGTGAGGTCACCGAAGACGTGGCCGAGGATCAGAAGCGTCGAATACAGATCCGTGAGGTCATCCGCGCCCACCTCGACAAGGAACGCAACCTCTTCGCGCAGGGCATCAAGGCGCTTTCGCTGTTCTTCATCGACGAGGTCGCCAAGTATCGCGACTACGACCGTGAGGACACATTGGGTGAGTATGCACGTGTCTTCGAGGAAGAGTACGAATCGGTGCTTGTCGACTACCTGGGCCAGCTCGACGTCGACGAGGCAGCGGAGCGTTACCGTACGCATGTCGAGGCGATCCCGGTTCGTGAGACTCACGAGGGCTACTTCTCCATCGACAAGAAGGGGCACCAAGTCGATGGCTCGATCAAGAAGACCGGCGATCTGAAAGGTCAGTCTGACGACGTCGACGCCTACGACCTGATCCTCAAGCACAAAGAGCGGCTGCTGTCCTTCGAAGAACCGGTGCGGTTCATCTGGTCGCACTCTGCTCTGCGTGAAGGTTGGGACAACCCGAACGTGTTCGTGATGGGCATGCTCAAGAAGAGTGACAACACCACCACCCGCCGGCAGGAAATAGGACGCGGTCTGCGGCTATCGGTCGACCAGCATGGTGAGCGCATGGACAACGAGGTCACCGTCCACGACATCAATGAACTGACCGTCGTCACTGACGAGTCGTACACCGAGTTCGTGACGGCCCTGCAGAAGGAGATCGTTGAGTCGTTGTCAGCCCGGCCGCGCAAGGCCAGCGTCGACTACTTTAGCGGCAAGCAGTTCACGAAGGCCGACGGGGCGACGGACGTGGTGGATTCAAGGGTTGCGCAGGCGCTATACAACCATCTCATCCGCAATGACTACATCGACGATGACGGCCTGGTCACCCAGGCCTACAAGGACGCCCGCGCCAACGAAAGTCTTGCCGCACCAACCGCGGACGCACTGAGGCCGGTGATCGACTTCATGTGGCCTCTCGTCGACGCCCTGTACCTCGACGTGCCCAAGCCGGCCGATGGCCGGAAGAAGAAGAAGGTCCCGTTCAACGAGGCAAACTTCAGGAGACGCGAATTTCAGGAACTGTGGGGTCGCATCAACCACAAGGCTGTCTACCAGGTCGAGTTTGATTCAGCTGAGCTGATCGCCAACTGTGTCCACGTGCTCGACAAGTCCCTCAACGTCACCGTCATGCAGTACCTCGTTGAGAGTGGAAAGCAGGTCGTTGGCCTCGAAGTCGAAGAGTTGGGGGCTGGCACCGGCTTCAAGGTCTCGGAGACCAAGGTCGAGCACTCGGCCGTCTCGGCCGGCTCGACCGTGAAGTACGACCTGCTGGGCGAGATCGCCGAGAAGACGCACCTCACTCGGCGCACCTGCGCTGCGATCCTGACCGGAATCAACCCCGGCACGTTCGCGAAGTTCAAGCAGAACCCCGAGCAGTTCATCACCGAAGCCGCCAGGCTGATCAATGAGCAGAAGGCCACGGTCATCGTCGAGCACCTCGCCTACGACCCACTAGACGACCGGTACGATTCTGCGATCTTCACTGAGAATCAGACGGCCCAGGACCTGTCGGCGGCCGGCGACAAGCTCAAGAAGAGTGTCTATGAGTACGTGGTGACCGACTCCAAGGTCGAGCGATCGTTCGTAGAGCAGTTGGACGTCAGCGATGAGGTCGTCGTTTATTCGAAGTTACCCCGTGGCTTCTTCATCCCGACACCGGTCGGTGACTACAACCCCGACTGGGCGATCGCCTTCCGCGACGATACCAAGATCAAGCACATCTACTTCGTCGCCGAGACGAAGGGCTCGATGTCGTCCCTCCAGCTAAAGGGCGTCGAGGAAGCGAAGATCGAGTGCGCCCGCAAGTTCTTTGCGTCCCTCAATGCAAAGGCCAACAATGCAGGCGTGACGTACGACGTGGTCGACTCGTATGTCTCACTCCTTGCGCTTGTGGGTGCGTGATGGCGGTTGCCGCCATTATTGGAACAGCACGCCGCGTCTAGGCGGCGACGAAAGAGGCCTAGAGCCTTGAACCGTCGTCGGCCGTCCAAGCCCGAAAACGATCAGCTAACTTAGGAAGATCGAAGCGGAGCGGACTATTGTCTTGGACAGCTGCAGCGCAACCATCTTCGACTAAAGCGTTGATATCGGAATCGAGCTGAGGCAGTAGTGCCTCCTTTTTAAGCCACTTCTTGAAATTGCCCGGAACGCCCTTGATCTGCCGGTCTAGAAGATCACGCCATTCTGCGACCAGCTCAATCCAATTTCGGCCGGGCGAACTCAGGACCACGTCTTCAGGAAGGTAGCAAATCACATCAGGCATCTCGAGACCGTGGACGTCAATGTGATCAACGAGCCCCTCGTGGATGGCTAGCCGAAATAGAGAGGCTAGGTAGGCGCCCTCCTCATCTCGCGAGGATCGCTTGATATTATCGGCATGTGATTCGGCTTCTTCGATGTCTCCGGATTCGACCGCATGTATTATCGCCTCTTTGCAGCGTTGTACCTCCTCATTTCTCACGTTGTCCAGAACGACTAGAACAGGTGAATCGGTCACCGTGAGGAGGAGGTTCTGATCCACAAGTGATCTTGCTCGGCTGGCGCCATGCATTGGCAAAAGTATCTGCCCTCCCCCGAGCGAATCGCGCAAGAGCGAGCTGAACACGTGGCGGTCGTGGATTCCTTCGACCGCTACGATTCTTCTGATTAGACTGGAAGAATCTGTCTTTCCCATGCCGAGTGCTACTAGCGTCGCCTCGAGACTAAGGCTATCTGCGATATCGATATGCTCAGGAGTTAGTCTCGTGGTTCCTCTGCAGGTGCGAGACACGCGGAAGAGGTGAACCAACCGAGGCTCGAAGAAGAGGGGCGAGTGGGTTGCTACTAGTGTAGACGCATCGAACTGCTCTGACGTCGCGAGGATCCCATCCACTAGTGTGCGGATCGCGATTGGATGCAGGCCCTGTTCAGGTTCGTCGGTCAAGAATACGACGGCACCTTCAGATTCCATGGATTGAAACAATTCGATGGCAATCAACGCCCAGCGGAGCTGCGCGGAAGAAAGGCTGGCGAGCGATTGAACAGAGTCTTCCGATGGTTCAACGTACTGCCATTCGGGCAGGCGCTCCGCGAGCCAATCGGCTGGTGTTTTGGGATTGAATAGTAGTGATGGAGCACCGGGCATGAACCTCGAGAAGAGGCGAGAGACACCATCCGATAGACGCTCGATCACGAGCGCGGTGATCTCCTCGTCTGTTGCATCAAGTTCAGCGTCCTCAATGATTGGTCGCCAATCTTGGTCGAAAACGAATGAGCGGGTTTGACGATTTAGGACCTGCGGCGACTCCTCGCGGCCAATCACCGATACCGGGGGCAGCGTTACCGAAGCAAGTTTCAGTAGGGGCAATTGTAGCCACGAAGGCCAGTGCTCAGTAGTAGGACTCGGACGGCCGTCGTTCGAATGTGGAACGAGATACGGAACTAGGCCCCCGGAGGACGGGTCAAGTCCGACCGTCGCGGTTACCAGGTCATGTAGGCGTACATGTGGGTCCGATCCAAGCGGACCCTCGTACTCCTGCGCGAAGAGCTTCGCCACCTGGCGACTCAGCTCTCGGAGCTGACTGTTGATGCTGAGACCCCAATCGAGGCGCAGTGCCAGGTAGACATCCCACGTGGGAGAGGATGGTGTGCCTGTGGCTCGGAGGGTCAACACCCCTTTGTCGGCTGCCGCCCGCAAGGCTTCGGCAAGCACTCCGGGGACCTTTGCGCTTCGGTCGGGTAGTTCAAAGAACAGGTCGAGATACTGGTTGAGGGGATCAGCTAGCGCAAAGACGCCGTTGGATCGGTCGGCAAACGTGGGCTCGGAGTGCCTGTCGGGCATCAGGCGGACTTCGGCTTCGAGATTTGCTAGCTCGGTGTCAAGAGCGGTCCTACTCAGGTGGTTGTGGAAGCGTGACTCGGGGTACTCCTGTGCTTCGAGGATGAGATGCAGGTCCGCGATGCCATTCGCTGGCAGTGCGATGCCTGAACATGCAGCGTCGACTCCACGCAAGATCGAGGTCTTGCCTGACCCGTTGAGCCCGTAGAGGGCAGAGACGCCTGCAAGGGCTTCGAAGTGAAGCATCTCACGTGCGGGGCCGATGCCACTGAATGAGGTGCCCACATAATCGATTCCGTTGCGCTCAATGCCCATACGCTGAGACTGTACGTGGCAGGGGCTTGTTGTAGGTGCGACAGCTGAGAGGCGTCGGAGCTACAGAAGGGAGCGCGCCGGTCGCGTGCATTGTTGTGCCAAAACCTTGGGCGAGTACAGCCCAGGGCAGGATTAATTCGTGGGGGCGGCCCCGACGCCTTCCAGCGAGTCCGCCGGCGGCAGGCCATCTGGTAGCGGACGTCGGCCTCTGTTGTGGGTGCTCGGAGTGACCGTCGTCGTGTTGTTGATGGCCGTCTCCGGTCTTGTCGGGTACGTCCTCGGAGGCAAGGGGGAAGGTTCTGTTGCCGGTGGACCGGCTATACCCGCAGCGCCAGGCACCAAGCACTTGTCTCTGCGCGAAACCGCGGTGAAGGCGATGTCCGAGTCCGATGCGGCAACACAAGCGGGTGATGAGGCGGCCGGTTGGAAGGTGCTCAAGCGGTATGCGGAACCGGCCTGCGCGGCGATGCTGGAAAGCTTCGTGGCGGCGTTTGGTTCAGGTGAGGACAGCAACGAAGACGCCGACTCTGATCCGACGACAGTCGTGTCGGCCACCGAGAATGGGAACCGGGGCGTCGTCGTCACCAAAACCGGCAATGGCGATCCCGAAACCATGCACTGGATCCGGCGCGAAGGAGTGTGGCGGTTCACCTGTGAGGGCATCTTCGATGCCGGCAGCACGACGACAACGTCGCCCACGGACGAGGCAGAAGAGCCATCGACCGAGACGACGACTACCAAACGCAAGCCTCGGCGGACTACGACCGCTCCACGTGGAGTGGGGTAGGTCGGCTACTGGTAGTAGGCGAGCGACCGGGCGTAATTCACCTGCTCGCTGACAAAGACCATCGTCTGCGGGCTGGTCGCCGGAATGTTGGTGACGTGCATGCGGTTTCCGTCGGTGACGGCAACTTGAACGTATCCGGTCGTCTGCGTCTCGGTCATCAGCAAGAAGAACAGACTCAGAATGCAGACCAGGAAGAAGCCGATCAGCGCGAGCACGATTCCCGTCTGCGACATCCGTTTCGTCGTCGTCGACATATCCGTGACCGACCACTGTGCGTGAGCCACCGGGAACGTCCCGGATGGCGTGATCACGTGGGTCTGTGTGACCGTCATGTCGCCGATCACCATCAACGGTTGCGCAGATTGGCAGGTACGCCCCAGCCCGCGGGCTGCTGAACGGGGACCGGAGCCGGAGCTGGAGGAGTGGGCGCTGAATGCTTGCCGAGATCGACAGGCCAACCGGCTGATTGTGACGGATCAGTCATCGCGCAATCGTGCCATACCCCACGTCGACCTGCGTGCGGCACCTAGCGCGCATGATCCCGCTGCTCGCGGGCGGGGTCGCAGCCGTTCAGGTGCTACATGACGCGACAGAACTGGATGAGCGCGCGACCACAACTTCGCCGTTCACTCGGATGCGGCACGACAGCTGCGTGCCGCCGTAGATCTTTGCGCGCAGACCCGTGGGCCTGGTGGTCTTGAACACTTTGGACGCGGTGTAGGTGCTGTCCATGTCCGACCACCCCAGCCGCATGGTCTGAACCTTGTCGTCGAACTGGACCGTCGCGGTGGGCTCGTTGCTGTTGACGACGTAGCTCACGCTGTAGGTGGCGGCGTCGGCGGGTGCTGCGACTCCCATGGCCGCAGCGGCCGCCAGGCAGGTGGTCAATAGCGCTCGCATCGTTTCTCCGATCCTGGGTCGCCGACGATTGTCGCACTGTCCGAGCAGGTGGCTACCGTCTGATCCAATGCAACGGAGAGGACAGCATGTCCAGGACATTTCGGAACGAACTCGGGACACGGTGTTCGGAGTGAACCAAGACCTCGAGCGGTTCGTCGACGCGCAGAACTACCAAGAAACTTACGAGCGCGCCTTGGCCGAGTTGCGCGCTGGGCGCAAGACCAGCCACTGGATGTGGTTCATCTTTCCGCAAGTCGCCGGGCTGGGTTCCAGCCCGATGGCGCGGGCGTACGCGCTCCCCGACCTCGCCGAGGCGCAGGAGTACTTGCGTCATCCCGTGCTCGGGCCGCGTCTGTTGACGGTTGTCGAATGCCTGCTCATGCACACTGATCGCAGCGCGGTAGACATCCTGGGTCAGATCGACGCAGTGAAGCTCCGCTCATCGATGACCTTGTTCGCGCGGGCCGATCCAAACGAGACCCTCTTCCGTCGCATCCTCGACGAGTTCTTCGACGGCCAAGAAGACTCCGCGACGCTAGACCGCCTCCGATCCGTTTAGGCTGTCCCGATGCACTATCCGCTGATGCCGCGCAAGCTGCGCAAGGTGGGCGCGCCGCTTGCCGCGATCATCGCCCTGGGCACGCTCTTGGCGTTGATCTTGATGCTCGTCTTCGCGACCAATCCGGTTGGCGCAACGTTCGGGTTCATCCTGACCAGCGTCGCGATGACCGTCGTCGTCGGGTCGTATTTGTGGTTGGACCGGTGGGAGCCCGAGCCTCCGCGTCTACTGATCATGGCGTTTCTGTGGGGGGCTTCGGTGGCGCTGGTGATCGCACTCATCGTCGAGATGGCCTTCTTCAACACCGGCAATCAATGGATCTCCAGTGCCGTCGGCGCACCGCTCGTCGAGGAAGCCGCCAAGGGTCTGTTCCTGCTCATCATGATGACCGGGCGGCGCCGCAACGAACTCAACTCGCTCACCGACTGCCTGGTCTTCGCCGGCCTGGTCGGTGCGGGCTTCGGCTGGATCGAGGACATCTTCTACATCGCCAGCGGAGACAACCTCGTGGCATCGGCGGCGACCGCGGCAATCCGGTTGGTGATGGGCCCGTTCGCGCACTCGCTGTTCACGAGCTTCTTCGGCATCGGGGTGTACTTCGCGTTGAACCAGCGAAGCTCCTTGGCGAAGGTGGGCTGGATCCTGTTGGGCTACGTCGGCGCGGTTCTCGCGCACGCCTTGTGGAACGGGTCGACGCTGCTCGGCGTCGGCTACTACTTCGGCGCGTACGTGCTGTGGTTGGTGCCGATGTTCGCGGCGATGATCACCCTCGCCGTCTTCAGCCGACGCCATGAACAACAGGTCGTCGCCGCCAAGCTCCCCGGAATGATCCAGGCCGGGTTGATCAGCCCCGCCGACGCGTCGTGGTTGGGTTCGATCCAGACCCGCCACCAGGCCCTCACGGTGGCCAAGCGATTCGGCAAACAAGCCCATGCCGCCACGCGAACCTTTTCCCGCCAGGTCGTGACGCTCGCCTTCGTGCGGGACCGCATCGACCGCGGATTCGGCGACGAGCGGGTACAGGTCGCCTACTACGACGAGACGCAGTGGCTGCGCGCGGCCCGCGTCGACGCGGAGCCGGCCCTGGTGTCGATGGCGATGGCGCAACTCCGGCCGGATTTGCGGCGCTAACTTGCCGCACTGTCGACGCCCACCACTCCACCCGCGTTGTCGTAAAATGGCAGGCATGTCCGCCCCTATCCAGGGAACCCGGTACACGCGTCAGCTTGTATCGCACCGCTTGCTGGCTCCGGCACTGCGTGCGAACCCCGCGCTGCTGAACGATCCGCGGGTGAGAGATGCCCTTGTGCGGTCGCGTACACACTTCGGCGGTTTGTACCTGGAGTGTCTTGAGAGGTGGGCTGAGTTGATTTCGGAATGCGATGTGGACGCCGTTCTCGATGCTGTCCTCGCAGAGGACGCGAACGGGCAGCTTATGCGGACCACGTCGCCGTTGGCAGTGCTTCTCACCGAGCAGCAGCGGATGAGTGCCAGTCAGATCGCCGCTACAGCCACACGATGAACAACGAGGAGATGTACATTGCGGTGGAGTCGGCGTACCGGGCTGCCGGTCAGCCGGTGATTATCGTTGGTTCTCAGTCCCTCCTGGGCAGCTTTCCCGCCGAAGCCCTACCAACCCGGCTCACCTTGTCCCGTGAGGTTGATGCTGTGCCGTCACTGGGGTTCCAGACAGGGGCCGACACCACGGAAGCCATCAACCGTATCAACGCCGCCGTCGGCGAAGGTAGCCCGTTTCATTCCGCTCACGGCTTCTATGTGGAGGGCGTTCACGGCGATACGGTCATCCTCCCCGACGGATGGGATCGACGCCTCGTGGAGTTCACCGTGATAGGGCGCAATGGCACCGCCGAGAGGGCTGGGTGGTGTCTCTCTCCTGCGGACACGTGCGCATCCAAGGCCCTTGGTGGCCGTCCACAGGACCGCGACTTCGTCCATGCTGCTATCCAGGGCCGGGTAGTTGACGCCCCTGCCGTGCTGTCCCTCGTCCAAGGGGGCCTGCACTGGGGAGCACACACGCCAGACCGCCGACGTGTGGAATCGGCGGTCGACATCGTCCAACACGCCCGTCCTGACGCCTAACGGCACCGACCGCGGATTCGGCGACGAGCGCCCACAGGTCGTCGTCCACGACGAGACTCAGTGGTTGCGCGCGGCCACCGCGTAGGTGCGGAGCCGGCGTAGTTCAGCGCCTGAATTCCGGCCCACGTTGCGCCATCGCCATCGCCACCAGGGCCGGCAGTTCTGCACGCCGTCAATGGCCGTTGACGGCGTGGGCCTTCTTCTAGGGTCGGGGTGCCCGGTCGGGGAGCTCCGCGCGGATGGCCATCAGGATCTCGCCGAGCATGTTCTTGCCGGGAAGCTTGCAGCTTGTTCCGCCGCGGGTGCAGTCGCCCCAAAAAGTTGTCGTGATGGGTGTTGCCCTCGATGAGGACGGCGTTCCCGGTATCGCGGAGTTGGTCTCCCAACGCTGGCTCGGAGAACTTCGCGTCGATGATGGCGAGCATCACGCTGACACGCCCGCCGGTGGAGCGACAAGCGATGAGCTATGACAAGCAGCGGGACTACAGCCCCGCGCGGCACCAAGGAAGTCTGGGCTGGAAATGTAGGTAATCCTATACACTTATGCCATACCTGTAGAGGAGTTCCTACGGGCGCCAGTGAGGAGGGATGACCGTGACGATCACCGAACGCAACCCGTTCACCTACTCGGACGCTCGTGCGCAGATGAATGAGCGGAAGTTCCGTGCGCTGCTCAGTGCTGGGGAGATCCTCAAGCTCTCGCGTGGCCTCTACCAGTGGGCCGACGCCGCTGGGGAGGGCGGTGACGAGGAGCTACACGAGATCGCCCTGCGCGCACCCCAGGCCACCCTGGCGTTGTCTAGTGCCCTGTCGCGGCATGGCCTCATTGACGACATCCCTTTCGAGTACGACATCGCCATTCCCCGAGGAGCCTGGGCACCACGAAATCTCACCGCCCCGATCATCTGGCACCGCTTCGACCCCAAGACGTTCGACCTCGGGCGCGACCAGATCGAACTGGGGCCGGGCCGGGCCATCGGGCTGTACTCGGCGGAGCGGAGCATTGTCGACGCCTTCCGTATGCGCGACCGCGAGGGAGAAGAAACGGCTATCACGGCCTTGAAGGCCTGGCTGCGGGGCGGCGGTCAGCCCTCGGAGTTGCTGCGCATGGCTCGGCACTTCCCGCGCGCTTACCCGGCCCTCTCGCGGACGTTGGAGATTCTCCTTTGAGCGATCCCGCCACGGTGTTCAGGGCGCTACAGCAGCAGGCCAAGGTGAACGGGCGGACGACCATCGCCGAGGTCGAGCTGCATGTGCTCGATGGGATTCTCGTCCGGCTGGCAGCCAGCAGCTACCGGGACCAGTTCGTCCTCAAAGGCGGCGTCCTCCTCGCAGCGTTCGGAAACCGCCGACCGACGCGCGACGTGGACGTTGCCGCTCTCGACTTGGACAACGATCCCGAGGAGATGGCCCGTGTGGTCCGGGAAATTTTAAGCACCCCGGCAGATGACGGAGTGACCTTCGAACTGGACTCGATCAGGGCAGTGGCGACCCGGGATGAGGACGAGTACGCCGGGGTTCGCGTGACTTCGACGCGAAGGTTCACAAGGCTGAGGCGCACCCCCATATCGACATCAATGTGGGCGACCCCATCGAACCCGGGCCAGAGGAGATCGAGGTCGCACGCACCCTGTCCTCCGCCGAGCCGATTCATCTGCGTGGCTACCCAATTCCAATGGTCGTCGCCGAGAAGCTGGTCACTGCGGTTCAGCGAGGTACTGCCTCAACCCGGTGGCGCGATCTCGGGGACATCTGGACGCTCTCTCACAACCACGACCTCAACGGCGACGTGGTGTTGACCGCGGTAGACGCAGTTGCCACCTACCACCAAGCGACGCTCACCTCGTTAAGCGACGTTCTCGAAGGGTTCCCGCCTGGAACGGATAGGAAGTGGAGCAACTGGCTGCGGAAGAACAAGCACCCGGTACCCGACGACTTCACGACCGTCGTCGCCTGGGTGATGAAGTTCGGTGATCCGGTCGTCCTGAGACAGGTCGCCGGAAAGGTCTGGGACTGCTCCGCTCTCCAATGGCGCGGTTAGGCCGGTGCCTCTTGGGGGAACTCGGAGATGAGCTTGCGGCGCATGATCTTTCCCGACGAGGTGGTCGGTAGAGAGTCGACGAATCGGATGAGCCGGGGACGCTTGTAGGCGGCGAGGCGGGCTTTTGCGAACTCCGCGATGTCGTCTTCGGTGACCGTGCTGCCCGGCGTGCGCACGATGTAGGCGCAGGCCAATTCTCCCTTCACCGGATCAGGCACGGGGCCGGTCGCAACGAGCGCGACGTCGGGATGCTCGGTGATGACTCGCTCGATCTCGGCGGGATAGATGTTGTATCCGCCGGTGATGATCATGTCTTTGCGTCGATCGATGATCTGGACGTGTCCGGCGTCGTCGATGGTGGCGATGTCGCCGGTATGCAGCCAACCGTCGGGCTCGATGGTCTCCGCGGTGGCCTCGGGATTGTTGTGGTAGCCGATCATGACGATGGGTCCGCGCACCATCAGTTCTCCCGCCGTGCCGAGCGGGGCCTCCGACGACGAGTTGTCGAGGTCGGCAATCCTGACCTGCACACCGGGAAGGCTGACGCCGACGGAGCCGGCGCACGGGCTGGCGTGCAGTGCGTGGGTGGTCCCGAGTCCGGACAGCTCTGTCATGCCCCACAACTCGATGAGGCGAGCGCCGGACGCCGATTCCCACTTCTTCAACGTGTCGACGGGCAGCGTCTGCCCGCCGACGGTGCAACGGGTGAGGCTCGACAAGTCGACAGCGGCGACCGCCGGGTCGGCGAGCATCATCGCGTACATGGCCGGCACCCCCTCGAACATCGTGGCGCGATGCTGCTCGATAAGACGCAAGGCGGCCGCCGCGTCGAACCGTTCCATCAACACCACGGTGCCCCCGACGAGGAAAATGCTGTTGAGAACGACGGTGCAGTACACATGCGGCGCCGGCAGGGCGGTCACCACGACGTCTTCCTGCGTCCGCCCGTGCATGGTGGCGGTCAACGCACAGTTCGCCAGGACCGCACGGTGACTCTGCACCGCGCCTTTGGGATGCCCCGTGGTGCCCGACGTGTAGCCGATGGTGCACGGTGCGGCAGGGTCCGCCATCTCGACGTCGGGAGGGGTCGCGGCCTCGTCGAGCACAGCGTCGAATCCGACGAGTGGCGCTGTGGTCGGAGTGTCGCCGAATACGACGACGGTGTGGAGGTGGGGAAGTCTGGCCTCCAGCTCCCGCGCTACCTGCGCGTGCTCGGGCCCGACGAACAAGGCGGCTGACCCAGCGTCGGCGAGCACATAGTCGAGCTCGTCGGGCGTCAGCATGACGTTGACCGGGTTGACGACCGCGCCGGCCTTGAGCGCGCCGTGATAGGCGACGACCCACTCCCACCGACTCTGCGCATACAACGACACGGTCTGCCCGGGGCGGATACCGCGTGCGATGAGTCCATTCGCCACTGCGCAGGCGAGGTCGTCGAGTTCCGAGTAGGTCAGCGTGCGCGTCGCTGTGACCAGTGCATTCTTGCTGCCAAACGTGCGGGCGGCGTGGCTGAGGATCTGGGCGGGGCTCTGCATTGTGGTGCTCCTCTGATGCGATCGGCTGCTGCCGGGGGTTGTGACACAGACAACAATATGACACAGTGTCGAAGTACACAAACACAGTGTCAATTATGAACCCGGCTCGACCGCGGTCACACGGCCGAACTCGTATCCGCCCCCTACCGAAGGATCCCGACATGAACGTCGCACTACCCGTCTCCGGAACACCGGTGGCAGTCAGTTTCGACCCGGCGCAGACCGCCGAGCGCTACGCCGCAGAGCGCTCCCGGCGCGTGAAGAAGGAGCGCCTCGACCAGTTCCAGGGCCTCTCCGATGTCCTCGACCTCGACGGCGCTGACCCCTACGCGACGCCGATCACGCGCGACGCCATCGTCGAGGACGTCGAGGTCGCCGTCCTGGTCGGTGGCCTCGGTGGCCTGCTGGCCGGCGCCTATCTGCGTCGCG
>CAZVVS010000023.1:0-23696 GCA_964630585.1 uncultured Gordonia sp. | reverse complement strand
ACCGAGTTCAGCGGCTTGACGCTCAAGGACAACAAGATCCCGTACATCTTCTTGGCCGGCGACCCAGTCGCCGAAGAACCCGTCGGCCGCAAGATCTTCACGCTCGCACTGCTGACGGTGCTCGTCGCGCGGAGGATCTTCGCGCCGGTGCGGATAGGAGCGCACAGCGAAGGCGCCGAACCGGGTCGCGAGTATGACATCGCCGCGGCAATGCTCATGCCTGGGGACGAAGTCGCCAGCCTCGACCTGGAGACGCTCGACGACATCACGGCGGCGGCCGAGAGATTCAAGGTCACCCCAAGCGCGATGACCGTCCGGGCGATGCGGCTCCGCCTCGTCGAACCCGACGCTGCCGGCGAGTACCTGGCCGAGCTCCGACGTGCGTTCGCCTCCCGCGCGAAGAGCGGCGGCCGGACCCCCTACATTCAGAACGCCATGCGCAAGTACGTCGGACGTGAGATGTCGAGGAGGATGTTCGACGTCCTCGACGCCGGGCGGATCTCTCCGGGCGAATTCAGCCGGGTGGTCTGCGTCAAGAAGATCGCGCCCGGTGACTTCGATGCCTTCCGGGAGGCTGTCCGGTGAGCAACAGCATCTATCTCGTGGACAACAACGCTCTGTCGAGACTGACTCGCGAGCAGCGGTCCAGCCCGTTCTTTGCAGACTTCTGCCGCATCCCCACCGACGTGCTGGAGGAGGCGAGTGGCTTCCCTGACATCGACCAGCTGCGCAAGATCGAGTACAAGACGACGGTCTCAGTATTGGAGCGACTGATTGAAGTCATGAAGACCGTGCCGTCTGAGGACACTGAGCTCGTCGACCTCTACGGCAACAAGGGTCGCGCCGATCCCGTCATCGTTGCCTGCGCGCTCGACGCGCACGCCGACGAGACGGCCACGCTGCTGCCGCAGACCATTGTGATCGTGACGCACGACAAGGCTGTGCGGGACAAAGCCACGGAGTTCGGCTTCATCGTCGAGACGAGCGAAGAGCTCGCCGCGGCGATCGATGGCGCTTGACAGCGTATGCGAGCGCTGCTTGCCGGTCCGCCCGGCCGCTGTCCGCAAGCCGGCCGCTCACCGAGACACTCCCCGCGCGGTCGGCCGATGGCAGGCCGCCCAGGACGAGTCGTCGCCCAGGGGCCGTCCGAGTGCCGTTCTCTCATGGGCGAGCCTCTACGCAAGCGATTTCCGAGTGGAAGCGCCCTCGGACTCGTTGTCGGTCTCAGGCTTCGGCTTGGGTTCCAGTCCCGTAGCCTTACGGAATCCCTTCTCGGTGGCACACTGCTTGATCAGCCACGTGACACATGCCTCTGTGTACAAGTAGTCGTCGTGCACACTGTCGTAGACGCACCACTCTGACTTGGTTCTCTGCGGATTCGGGTCGCCCGCAGCCGGGCGGACGTTGTGCTTACGCCAGAACTTGGCCATCTGATGCGAGGCGTTGAACTGGTACGGAATGGAGGCTTCGACCCGCTTCGCGACCTGTCCGGGCTTGAACTTGTCGGCGTTGGTGACGACTTGGGTCTTCGTCTTCGTGATGACGTAGCCGCCGGCGGCGGCGACCTTTTCCGCGGCCTTCTGCTTGTCGGGATCGAGATCGGCTTGATTGACAAATTGCAGCGACAGGTCGCCCTTGCGGTTTCCGCTCTCCAGGAGCACGGTCAGGCGCATGCAGTAGCGGGGGTCGCGCGACACCGCGTCATCGAGGTCGGCGTCGTACTCGGCGAGGAACTTGCGTAGATCGGACGGAAGGGTCTTGGTCAGCTTGTACAGGTCCTTCTTGCCTTGATGAGTGAACCCGCCGATGAAGACGGGGAAGTGGAGTCTGTGCGCGAGCGAGTGCTTGGTTCCGGCGAATCCGGTGATGAACTCTTCGTAGTTGATCAGCATTGCGTGGCACTCGCCGTTGATGACGGTGCGTAGCGCCTCATCGGCCCCGGTATGCCGGTGCTCGATCTTGTTGCGCAGCTTAATGAAGAACTCCGAGTTCGCGCGGGCGGCTGAGCCGTCGCCGAACTCTTGTTTGATGAACCACTCCAACGACTGCGACATCCGTTCGTCGTTAACGTACTTGTAGCGTTTCGGCCGCTCACTCAGCAACACGTGGTAGTTCTTGCCCGCCCGCAGCCACTTCGACTGAAACGCGTACGTCCACGCGATGTGCATGTGAATGATGAAGCCCTCAAGCGCCCGTTCGCGGCCTGGGTCGTTGAACAGGCTCACAGCGAGCAGCGCTTCTTGCTGCGACGCCCGCAGAAGCAGCTCCCACCGTTGTGGTCTCGCCATCGACCGCCGCCTCTCACTGGGGTTCGGCGCAATCCTCGCATGTCGGACCGACGGGTCCGCGCAGCCGCGGGGCGACATGCCCGAATCAACCAAGATGCTCCATCGAGAACACTTTCGATCCACCAGGGTGTACCCAGGGCGACAACACGAATCGCCCCCGCTGTGCGTGAAAGCGGGGTGGTTACTGCTTCACCGTGACGGTGTCGCGGCTGGCTCTTTGGATCTCGTCAGGCGTCCCACGGTGCCGGCAGGACGATCTCGGCCCCGCCTGCTCGGCCATTCGCGGTGCTCCTCCGGACCCCAGCCGATCACGGCTACACAAACGGCACCGACAGCTTCTCAACCGCTGCGCGCCGGGCCTCGATCCCGCGCCGGTCGTAGCCGGCCGTCGTCGACGGTGAGGTGTGCCCGACAATCTTCGAGACCGACGACAGGTCCGCGCCGGCGTCCAACAGATCTCCGACGAATGTGCGCCGCAGATCGTGTGGCCGCACAGTCTCGTCCTCACCGACAAACCGCTTCTTCACCGTGGCCGCGACCGAGTTCACCGACAGTCGGCGCTCCGCATCCACCACCGCCACCCGCGGCACCGTCTTGCTCATCGGTGTCAGCAGCGGGCCGTCGTCCTCGCCGCGCACCTCCAGCCACGCGCCTATCGCCCGGCGCACGCCCGGTGCCAGCGGCACCGACCGGACCACCGCGCCCTTGCCCGTCACGACCAGTGTCTCGCGTGCACTGTCCAGGTCAGCCAGGTCCAGCGCCGTCGCCTCCTCGCGCCGCAGGCCGGCGCCGACCAGCAGTGCGATCAGCGCGGCGTCGCGGCGCGCGGTCGGCGACTCGTCGGCAGCCATCGCCGCGAACGCGGCCCTGACCGTCTCGGCGCCCAGGTGCCCGCGCGCCTGCTTCTCCTCGTCGCGGCCGATCTTCTCCGTCCGCAGCGCGCTCAGCGCAACCGTCGCCGCGTCGTGCGTCATCAATCCGGCGTCCCGGCAGGCGCGCACCACCGCACGCACGCT
The DNA here is from genome assembly GCA_964630585.1 of uncultured Gordonia sp. Taxonomy (GTDB): domain Bacteria; phylum Actinomycetota; class Actinomycetes; order Mycobacteriales; family Mycobacteriaceae; genus Gordonia. The sequence continues at coordinate 20,392 of CAZVVS010000023.1, read as the reverse complement.
GTCGCGCATCGCGTTGCGCGTCGACGCCGTGCCCCATGTCTGACTGATGCTCCTGTCCAGTGCTTCGTAGGCCGCGCTCGGCAACTCGCTCCAGTCGGTCGCCCACGCCGCGGCCGGGGAGTCGACCTGTCCGGTCGCCATCACCACCCGAGCCAGCCGCTCCAGTCGCAGCCGCGCCGTCTTCTCCGACCCGCGCGCCACCGCCAGCGTCACCGACCGGTGCACGTCCGTCGGCACCGGGCTGCGTGCGTCGTCGACCGCCGCGCGCACCACCGCGGCCGGCACATGTGCCGGTGCCATCAGATCATCGCCGTCAACACCCTCGTACACCTCGATGTCCATGCGTCCAGCGTACCGGGAATGATTGGTCGATAACATACATTATCGCTATACGAATCAGGTAGAATCGTCACCATGACAATGACCGAGCGCACATCCTTCATCGCCGCCGTGCACCGCCGCAAGACCATTCACGAGGCCGGGCATGCCGTCGCCGCCGTGTCGCGGGGTGGTCGCCTGGTGCGGTTCGACGTGCCGTTCGACGACTTCGAGGACAAGGCCGACGCGGTCGGCCAGCCGCTGGTGACCCATGACAGCGACCCGCACGATCATGCCTTCATCACCTACGCCGGGGTGTGGGTGACGGCGCGGTGGATGGTCGAGCACGAGCCCGACGTCGGCGATCTGCGCGAGGCACTCGACTATGCGATAGCCGAGCACAGTGGGCCCGGCTCGGACGCGGCGAAGCTGCGCGCGGCCGGCGTCGACCTCGACGCGCCCCATGACGAATGGGACACCGAGCTGGCGCGCCTGTGGCCCGCCGTGGGGCGCGTCGCGGATCGCTTCATCGACAGCGGCCGGATCGACCATGCCGAGATTGCCGCCATCTTGCAGGGTGGGAGAACATAACCGATCAACGTGTCGGATACCACCGACCGTGGCGCGGGGCCGCAGGCCCCGCCATGATGATGGGGAGGAAGTGCGGTCGTGATGGTCCGCACCACCTGCGTCGAACACCCCCTGCGCCGAATCGGTGCAGGGGGTGTTTGTTTTCCGCTGAGCGACCAACCGTGCCGGACCCGCTGACACACCACCCACCGGGCTGCGCCCGGACGCGCCGGCTTCGCCGACGCCATCCCGCCTGACAGGGGGCCGGGCTTCGCCCGGAGCGCCTGCGGCGCATCACGCGCGGGTCCGGCCCGGGCGGAGCCCGGGCCATGGGGAGGGTTGACCGGCGAAACCGCGCCGCTCACTCCCACCATCACAAGGAGAAATCCCATGTCCTACATCGACACCCCCTTCGCCCGCTCCGCCTGGCGTGCCCTGCCCGGCGACACGATCTACCCCGAGGCCGACGAGACCGCCGTCACCATCGACCGGATCGAGCGGCACGGCAGCGACATCACCCTGACCGGCCTCGCCGCCGACGGCGCGCCCTTCCAGCGGCGCTACGCCGGCGACCAGCCGCTGGCGACCCTGCCCTTGAGCGAACTGCGCGACCTCCTGACCGCCTGACCTCACCAGCACCCCCGCACCGAGCCCCGGTGCGGGGGCTTGCTTTTCCATCGCAGCGGCGCAGCCGCAGCCACCGGCCTCTTCGAATCCGATTCGAGGAGGTCTTTCATGTCCACACCCACGACCACCGCCACGCGCAGTGGCTCCCGCGTCCGCGTCGTCCGCACCGACGACGTGATCGCCGGTGCCGATCCGGTCATCTCCGTCCGCAGTGACAACGCCGACGTGCTTGACCTGAGCCCCGCGACTGCGAGGGCCCTGGCCGGCATGCTCACCCGCGCGGCCGATGCCGAGCCGGTGCCGCCGAGCCCGCAGCAGCGCGCCCGCGACGTCCTGCGCGGCATCGGCATCGACGTCGCCGACGGACGCTCGGTCGTGCTCACCGACCGCGACGATACCGGCGAGCGCGTCTTCACCTACCTGATCAACCCCGGCCAGCTCGCGGCCGCCTGCGATGAGCACCGACTCGCCACTGGCGAGTCGATCGACGCTGACGAGCTCGAAAACGCTCTGCCCTGGCTCGACACCGAGGAGGACTTCTGATGACCAACTCACCGCTGCGGCCGAGCGTGGCCATCACTGAACCCGACCGGCCACGGTGTTGGATCGGCTCCCTCGCCGCGTACAACGGCTCGCACGACGGCGTGCCCCGACTCATCGGCGAGTGGTACGACGCAACCGAAGCCGGCGAGGTCACCGTCGCCGACCTGCACAAGGGCACCGGCGTGCCGTTCGACCCCGACGACGAGCTCTGGGTCATGGACCTGGACGGCACCTGGCCAGTCCAGGTGGAGATGGGCCCGACCACCGCGGCGAAGTGGGGCGAGATCTACGACGAGGTCGGCGCGACTGCGTGGCCGGCCCTGTGCGCCTGGGTGCGCAGCGGCGCGTACATCGCCGAGGGCGACACCGACTACCCGGTGCTGTCCGACTTCGAGGAGCGGTTCGTCGGCGAGTGGGGCAGCTTCGACGAGTACGCCACCGAGCTGGCCGAGGACATCGGGCTACTGCGTGACATGCCCGAGCAGCTCCAAGCCTACTTTGACTGGGCCTCCTGGATCCGCGACCTGCGGTTCGACTACTCAGTCGAAGATGCACCGGGAGGCGGGGTGTTCGTTTTCCGTGACCTATGAACCGCACGAACCCGATCTCGCAGATTTCACCATCGTCGCGGTCCACGAGCTGCAGCACGGCGATGTTCTGCGCGACCTGGGTGCCGAGCTAACTGGGCGGATCACCATGCTGCGCAGCATCGACCTGTCCGAACCCGGCGATCACAGCCTTGCTGAACTCTCCGTCGTCCTCTGCTGGCGAGATGAGGAGCTCATACGCACGACGATCATCGCCGACCAGCTTGACCTGCGGATCATTAAGCCCCGAGAGGAGCGGTCATGACCAGCCCGATCACGCTCGCCGTCCACATCACGAACTCGTACCCGGTTTTCGGCCGCGCGTTCATGCGCGACGAGACCGTCACGGTCGACGCGCCGACGTCCGCGGTGATGGCCGATCCGGACACGCTCGACGACTGGGCGCTGGACACGCTCTTCCCATTCACGGGCGAAGGACCCGGGTACGCCAACCTCCACGGCGTTTACGAGATCGTCGTCACCGCGGCGCCGGTCGGCTACGAACGTCTTGCCTGCCAGGAGGCCTACGCCGAAGGATGACACGATGACCTCACGCACCGACACAACAAGGAGAACCATGGTCGACCTGCCCGACTGGGCCAATGAGTCGCTGCGGCGCGCCTGGCCGACGCTGACCGACGACGACCGGCGGGCGCTCATCGCCGATCGCGAGAACAGCCTGCTCCGCGACGCGCAGGCCCAGCTGCGCGGCACCGCGCTCGACCGCACGGCGGGCAGCGGTGAGTTCGTCCTCGACGCCACCCCGCCTGTCGATCGGCGCTGGCGCGCCGTCGCGTTCGGCACCCCGTGGAATGGCTGGGCGACGCCGATCGTCACCCGCGAGACGCTCCAGGAGACGCTCGACGATCTCGCCGTGGCCTGGGGCTACCCGGTCGGCCGTATCGACCCCGACGGCACGCTGACCGTGTTCGCCGACGAGCCCGATGACACCATCACGGTGCGCCCCGACGATGGCGGGCTGTACCACCTGTACCACCTCGGCTGGACCTTCCTGCCGTATCCCTGAACATCCGAACATCGACCACCAGGACCCCGACAGCTACGCGCTGTCGGGGTCCTGTCATTTCCGCTCCGGCACCCTCAGCCGGCCAGGTGTCCGGAATCGTCACCGCCAGCGGGTAAGTTCGAACGCATGAGCAACGTGACGCCGATCAGCGCGCCACGACCCCGCGTCTTGGAGTTCTTCGCGGGGATCGGACTGGCGAAAATGGGCCTTGAGCAGGCGGGGTTCGCCGTTGCCTGGGCCAACGACTACGAAGACGACAAGCGGGCCATGTACGTCGCTGAGCACGGCGACGACCACCCGTTCGTCCTGGGCGACATCGGGGCGGTGACCGTCGACCAGCTCCCGCGCGATGCGCGTCTGGCCTGGGCCAGCTCCCCGTGCACCGACCTGTCGCTGGCCGGCAACCGCGCCGGGTTCGCCGGGGCGCAGTCGGGCACCTTCTGGCAGTTCATCCGGCTCATGGACGAGCTCGAAGACGACAAGCCCGAGGTCGTGGTGCTGGAGAACGTCGTCGGCCTGGCCACCAGCCACGGCGGCGACGACCTCACCGCGGCCATCCGCGCCTTCAACAAGCTCGGCTACAGCGTCGACGTCCTCGCGCTCGATGCCCGCCGCTGGCTGCCGCAGTCCCGGCCGCGGCTGTTCCTGGTCGGTGCGCAGAACCCTCCCGCAGACTGCCCCGATCCGAACTCCGAGCTGCGGCCGGACTGGCTCCAGTGGGTCTTCGGCGACGACACCCTCAAGACCCATCGCGCCGCGCTGCCGGTGCCGCCGGTCCCCAAGACCGACGGCCTCGACGACGTCGTCGAGCAGATGAAGCCCGGCGACGAGCGCTGGTGGGACGCCGAGCGGACCACCAAGTTCGTCGACTCACTCTCGCCGGTGCAGGCCGAGCGCATCAAGGAGCTCAAGAAGAGCAAGACTGCGACCTACCGCACCGCCTACCGGCGCACCCGCAACGGCGTCGCGGTGTGGGAGGTGCGTGCCGACGCCGTGTCCGGCTGCCTGCGCACCGCCCGCGGCGGCTCGTCCAAGCAGGCCGTGGTCAAGCTCGGCGGGTCTGGCAAGAAGAAGCTCCAGGTCCGCTGGATGACCCCGCGCGAGTACGCCGCGCTGATGGGCGCGCCCGACTACGACCTGTCCGGTGCCCGCACCAACCAGGCGCTGTTCGGCTTCGGCGACGCCGTGGCCGTACCGGCGGTGCAGTGGCTCGGCGAGCACTACTTGATGCCGCTGCTGAACGGTGAGCTGGGATCTGCTGACACCGCCGCCCCGGCCACGTTCGCCAAGGCGGTGTCTGATGCCTGAGAACGGCCTGGCAACCTACGACGACCGTGACGACGGCAAGAAGGCGCCCAAGAGGAAGGATTTACCGACCCCGTTCGTTCAAGGGTTCCGCATAAAGCTCGCCGAGGCATTCGATGCGATCGACCCTGCAAGCGGGTTGGCCTTACGGCACTGTATCGGTGTCTACCTCTTCTACGACTACGACGACCAGCCGATCTATGTCGGTCAGACGACCGAGAATTTTGGAACACGCGTCGGTCGTCATCTCACGGGTCAACGCACAGACACCGTCGCCTACCGCATTCTCGACCCGTTCGAAGTGGCGAAGATCCGGCTGTACCCGACGCAGCACTTCACGGCGCTCAGCGCCGCCGATAAGAAATACTCCGTTGACCAGCTCGAATACTCCGTCTACATCGACGCGATCAAGAGATCGAAGTACAAGGCGATCCTCAACGAGAAGATCCCTAATCCACGGCCGCTCACCGACCTGCCGCCCTCGCAAGTTTTTGACCTCATCCCGGAGGAACTACGAGCCGACCGTGATCACCCGGACGTGCGAATCGCCCGTCGCGCTGACACCTTGGCTCGACTCGCAGCGGTGGCACATGAACGTGGCGAGGTCACACCCGGTCTTCGTCGAGTCATCGTCCTACAAGCCCTTCGACTGGTCGACATTGGATCGGCCCGGCTCGCCTATGCCGAGGGGCGACGCAGGACGCCCATCAGCGCCATCAACATCGAAGCGCTCGTCGGTAGTGTCCTCCGCGAGTTCAGCGAAAAACCTGATAAGAACGAACCTGCGGAGCCTGTTGTGATAGAGGACGAGTAGGCCCCTCTTCCGCAACACATGACATACCCCAAACAGCGGAACCCCCTGGTGCTCGCGCGCACCAGGGGGTTCTTCTCGCGTTGTCGACCTACTTCTCGTCGTCAGCCGGCTCGGGCTCCGCGGCCTCGTCGGTCTCACCCGACTCCGCGGTGTCGTCGGCCCCCTCAGGCTCGATCTTCTCCAGCACGAGCTCCGTGATTTCACCGCTCCCGGTCACGCCGTACATCGTGTCGCCGACGCTCTTGCTCGCGACGATCTCGACCGCCTTCTCCCGCTTCCCATCGACGACCGCATACGCCGTCGGGCGAGCGTTCGTCGGGCAGACATCGCGGTCGTCCGCGCCGACCTCGACGACGTTGCCGCTTCCCAGGACCACCGGCAGGCCGGCGGCGATGGAAACCTTTGCCCTGGTGTAGATGCCGGCGGGGTCCGAGGCGTACACCAGCAGCTGGTTCTGCCCGTTCTGCACGATCGAGATCTCGCTCGGGTTGCGCGAATCCCTCTTCTTCACCCGCGCCGAGACCGAGCTCGGCAGTGCCGCCGACCCCTCCTGGCGCAGGCGGAACGCAGGCATGCCACCCTCGCCGTCCCACTGCGCCGCGGCCGGGTCCAGGCACGCCGCACCGGTCACCCGCGTGCCGGTGCGGACCGGCTCTTCGGGCTCGGCCGACGGCGACACCGACTCGCGTACCTCCTCCTTCTTCTCTTCGACCGCTTCCTTGGCCGAATCGACCTTGCTCGACGCCGCAGCAGAGACGTCCTGCGCGGTGTTCTGCTGCCCCAACGAGTGCAGCGCATACGCGCCGCCACCGCCGACGGCCAGCACCAGCGCCGCAGCGCCCGCAATCAGGCCCTTGGGCACCCGGCCGCGCTGCGCGGCCGGGGTCTCAGCCGCCGGCTGCTGCGCAGCAGGCGCCGAGACCTCCTCGACGATCTCGACGTCGTCGCCCAGCGCGGCGATCTCTTCGGCCGACAGCTCGTTGCCGTCCTCGTCGAAATACTGGTCAGACATTGTCGTTCTCCTTCTTGACGACTCGACGCACGACCTTCTTGGCCGGTGCGGGGGTAGGTGCGGGCGCAGGCTGCGGTGCAGGGTCCGGAGTTGCGGGTGCAGGCTGCACGGGCTGCGCCGCAACCGGGATGTCGGCGACGACGCCCCGGCGCTTCAGGCTGGCGACGATGCTCGGCAGCAGGGACGGGAAGATGATGACCGCGCCCACGATGGCCGCTGAGAAACCCGCGACGTACAGATTCTTGAAGACGCCCAGGCTCGCCGCGACGCCCGCCCGGAGCACGAGGAAGCCGATCGCATACAAGGCGCTGACCAGCGCCATCACCGGCAGGCTGGCCCTGCCCAGCGCACCTCGGTACTCATCGATGGCCCGACTGACCAGTTCTTTGTTGGCCCCGAAGTCGTCCTGCTTGTCGCTGGAGGGCAGTCGCAGTCGCCCTGCCGACACCGAGAACCGCAGCATCATCACGATCATCATCGACAATCCGGATGCAGCAGTCTCCGCGTTCGGGCCCTGCGCCACCGTCCACGCCAGGCCGCCGGCGCCGCCGAACAGCAGGACGGTGCTGGCGACCCTGAGGACCTCGCCCGCGCCCGTTTGGACATGGACATTGACCTGGGGCTGGTGCGTGCTCATCGGCTCGTCTCCTCCTCGCTGCGGGCTTCGTCGAGCATCGTCTGCCAGACCCCAGGCCATGCCGTTGCGTGAACAGCTTCGAGGCGGGCCACCATCGTTGCCGCTTCGGCCATGGTCTCCAGCCGTGGTGCTTCCACATGACGGCCCCCGGCGATGTGCAGGTCGACGAGAATGCCCAGCAGCGCGGCGATCCCCGCCAACGAGCCGAAGCTCACGGCGTCCGCCGCCCCGCGCATCACGTACGAAACCAGCGCCGCGCTGGCCCCTGTCTTCTCCATCACCTGCGCCTGCGTCAGCCCTTGCGCTTTGACCTCAGCGATCACCGCGCCGCAGAGCTTCCTCTTCAAGCGCAGTTCGACATCCCGCTCGATCATTTCGTTTCCTCACTTCCGTTGTCGTTCTCGGTGTCCTCGACGCCCCAGTACCCGCCCGGCGCGACCTCGGGCTCAGTGGCCGGCTTCGGCTCTGGGGTCGGCGGCACGTACTCCTCGCCCCGGTCGACCTCGAACACGACCTTGTTGCTCGGCGCGGTCCAGGTGCCGTCGGCCCTCTTCTTCGGTGCCGCGGGGCCCGGCGTCGGCGCACCGGCCCAGCCCCAGGCCCAGATCTGGTAGGCGACCGTGCCGAGTGCCACGACCACGGTCCACTGCGCCCACCCGGCCAGACCGCCGAGCAGGATCCAGTCGCCGGGGAAGTACCGGCCCACCCCATAGGCGACACCCAACCGCGGCCAGTCGGTCAGCGCCACCCGAGCGATGAACGCGACCACAGCCAGCGCCGCGAACGCAGCGCCCACCCAGAGCATCCGGCGTCCGAGCTTCGGACCCACCGACCGCTCCAGCACCCGATAGCCGTACCGGCCCAGGTAGACCCCCGGCACCGACGGCAGCAGCAGCGCTGCCATCGGCAGCGCTGCCCACTTGACCCACCCACGCCACTCGCCGCCGGGCTTGTGAGTCCAGGTCCACGAACTCGACTTGCTGATCGCCTGTACCGCCGCGGCACCGGCCAGCCCCGCCTGGTCCCGGTCGCGCCGGGACGCCGCCCGATCGAGCAGGTCCACCCGGCGCATCCGGCTGGCGATGCCCTGACCCCGACCGGCGCGCAGCCACGCGGCCCGTTCCTTCTCATACATATCCGCACCCATGACACCTCCCTGTGCTATTGCTTGAACGCTTGTAGTTACAAAGATACAATGGTGTTGTTGTATTTACAATAATACAGCGACATCGAATCGAACGGAGGCTCGATGTCCGACCAACCAGCAGAGAAGAGGATCGCCGTGACCGTGACCAGCGACCAGGCACAGCGCCTGCGCGCACTCGGTGCGCAAGCGGATCTGTCGACCGGCCTGCTCTCGCGCGCACTCATCGAATACGCGCTCGACCGCGCCGACGACCCAGGCAGCAAGGACGCGGTGCTCGATTACGTCACCGCTGTCCGAGAGGCCGACCGTGCCCGCCGACGCGCCGTCGGCGCGCGCGTGATGACCGAACGACACGGCACCGCCGAGAAGAAGGAGACCTGATGGCCACCGTCCTGCGCCGCAGGAGCGCCGCGCCTGCGACCCCCGCCAAGAACCCGCCCCCGGATGAGCCCTACGTGGGCCTGGACCCCGACACCGGCCGGCCCTACCGCACGGGCATGCCCCACGTGCTGATCACCGGCATCACCTCGGCCGGCAAGAGCCGGACCGTGATCTCCACAGGTGTGCTGGAGTGGGGCCGCCGCCCGGTGGTGAGCGTGTCATCCAAGGCCGACATCCTCGGCCTGACCATCGCGACGAGGGCTCGCTATGGACCGATCTTCATCATGGACCTGTCCAACGAGGTGCCCGAGAGCGCCTACCAGGGCCTGCCGGTCACCCTCGTCAGCTCAGACCCGACCACACTCGTCGACAGCAACGACACCGCGTTGGAGATGGCCGGGTTGCTGATGGAGGTGGGCGATCTGGCCGCGGGCGACGGCGGCGGGGGAGGCGGCGACGGGGCGTTCTGGAAGTCCCTGGCCATGCGGCCGCTGGCCGGCATCCTCACCGCGGCCGCGGGCTACTACGACCCCGTCGACAACGAAGACAAGCCCGGCGGCGGCGTCGACTGGGCTCTGGCCGCCGTCGATGCCGACGCGGCCGCGCTGAAGGTCGACCCCGACACCCCCGCCGACTACCAGACCCCGAACTGGCTGACGGCGATCAACCGGCTGGTGGCCAGCGGCTCCCGCCACGCCAGCGCCCTGGCTGCGGCCCGGGGCCGCTCCGACGAGCAGCGCGGGTCCATCGCGATCAACATGCAGACCGCGCTGGGGGCCTGGTCCTCCGACGCCGTGGCCGGCGACGGCACCGCGGTGCCGTTCCGGCCCGAGATGCTCGAAGCCCCCGGCGCGACGCTGTACATCATCTCGCCGCTGACCGGCAACGCCGCGCCGGCGGCGGCCACGACGCTGACCGGCCTGGTCAACCACTGGCGCCGCCGGGTCGATCGCCTGCCGGCGCTGCTGATGAGCGTCGACGAGCTGCCCAACACCTCGCCCTTGCCCAGGCTCGCGAACTGGATCGGAGAGGCGCGCGGCTTGGGAATACGCATCGTCGCCGCCGTGCAGGCCACCAGCCAGTTCGAGCCCCGTTGGGGCGCAGCCGGGCTGAAGGTCCTGCGCGACGTCTTCCCGCAGATCCTGATCCTGCCGCCCGGCGACGGCTCGCCCTGCCCCGTGGAACAAGAACTGCTCGAACGGGCCTCCTGGGCCGCCGGGCACGTCGAGCGCGGCTCGGTCTCCACCGACGTGGCCGGACACGCCTCCGGTGGCCGCGACCGTGTGGAGCGGATCAGCGGGGCCGAACTGCTGCCCGGCCGGGGTCAGGGCCGGCTGCTCATCGCCGGCGGGCCCGGCAAACTCGTCAGGTTGGTCGACATCTCCTCGACATCCCTGACGACCTGACCCGGCCCCAAGAGAACAGCCCCGGTGCAATCGCACCGGGGCTGTTCTTCTGCGCGCCTCACCTGCCCTGACCGCGGCCCTGGCTGCCGGCCAGCTCCTTCTCATGACGGTGCCGATCGCCCTCGGCCAGGTCCCGGCGCACCGCGGCCACCCGCTCCTGAGCCTGCCGGGCCCGGTCCGGGCCGCGCTGGGCATCGGTGCGGTCACCGGTCTGACCCGAGCCCTGGCCCGGTTCCTGGCCGCGCTCCTGCACCGCGGTCTTCGCCTCGACCTCACGCTGCTCGGCGGCCTGCTCCCGCTTGCGTGCCTGATCCCGGTCCGCGGCGGCCGCACGGTCGGCCTCGCTCGCCTCGGCCTCGCGCACCCTCTTCTCGGCCGCGGCCTGGTGCCGGGCCCGCGCCTGCTGGCGCTGCCGCTGTGCGATGCGGAACTCCTCGCTGTTCAGCTCTTCCTCGCCGAAACGGTGCTGCACCGCGGCCTCGCCCTCGGCATCGAGTAGCCGGCGAATCTGCTCAACCCGCTCGGCATCGACTTCTTGTTCTGCCATGACCTATCCCTTCGTCGCGCGAGCGGCCAGCTCGCGATAGTGCCGCGCCTGTTCACGGAACGCCGCGGCCTTCTTCCTGTACTCGTCCGCGGTGGCGATCGAGTCGACGAAGGCGTATGAGCCGCCGCCGTACCACCGCGCCGATCTCTCCTCCCGCGATGCCGCCATCGCCTCATAGCGCTCGGCCTGCCGATCGGCCAGCACCGCCTCGGTCGCCGGTGAAAGGTCCGTCATTGCTCCTCCTACGTCTGTACCGGACTCTGGGGCTTCTTCTTCTGCTGCTGCCCCGAAGTCTCGGCCAGCTTGACTCCACGGGCACCCACGCGGGCATTGCGCTCGGCGTGCGTCTCGGTCATAAAGGTCTCCTGGTCGACCCCCCGACCTTGCTTCTCGAGCTTGTAGTTCTGCACACCCAGATGGTGCGCCTGCTCCAACACAGGCTTGCCGGAGTCGGCGTCCTTCATCTTCTTCAAGTTGCGTATCAGCTCTGCTGATGAGTGCTTCTCGGCCTCGGCCGGGTCGTACACCGGGATCGCGTCCAGTCGGCGCTGCGCCTCGGCGCGGGCCTTCTCAGCCTCGACCCGGGCCTGCTCGGCCGCATCACGATCGGCCTGCATCGCCGTCTCGATCTGGGTGCGGATCTCGTCGCGCAGTGCCGGTGCGGTCTCCGTTTCCCACTTCGTGACGGCGTCCTCGCGCTCAGCGAGACGGGCTTCCTTGAGCTCATACTCGATCTTGGCCGCCTTGCGACCGCGCTTCTGGCCGTATTCGTAGCCCTCCTTGTAACCCTGCTTGCGGCCGTCCCCCACCGCGGTCTCTAACTCTTCCTGGAGCTCCTCGACTGTGGCCAGACCCTCGGCGCGACCCTGCTCCCGCCCTTCGGCCACACCGGCGGCCAGACCTTCGGTGTGTCCAGCCTCGTATCCCTCTGTGTGCGCCCGAGCACGCTCATCATCGGCCGCCTTCCGCGCAGCCTCGACGGCAACCTGCGCCGCCTCGATCGCGGCAGCCTGCTCGTCCAGCGCCTTCATCTCGTCCCGCACTCGGGCCTGCCGTCGCTCCGCGTCGGCCAGCTTCGCGATGAGCGCCGCCTCACGCTCGTCGAGCTCGGTCCGGCGCGACTCCAGAACCGCGAACGCCGACTTATCGAGCGACGTGCCCTCCGGGTTGGCCTCCAGCTCGACATCGAAGCCGGCCTCGACCAGCTGCTCGCGGTAGAGCTCCTGATACCGGCGGGTCTTCGTCGCACCGGTAATAGCGACCTCGCGCTCCACGCCGTCGACAATCCGAGTCTCAGTGACCTCATCGGACTGGCCCCACATCTGCTGGGCCTCGACCCGCAGATGATCACTCGCCTTCACCGGCTCGCCGGTGGTGCGCCGCAGGAGTGACCCTTCGGCGTCGACCAAGTACCCGGACCCGTCCACACCCCGGACCTGACTCGCCGAGATCTCTGGGGCGACCTTGAGCGAGCCGTCCTTGGACACCTTCATCAACCGGCTGAGCGTCTGCTCCTTGCCGTACTTCATCACAACCTGGCCGTCGGCACCGATGACGCGCTGGCGGTCATCGAACTCCAAGTTGCGGATCAGCGGGGCCATCGTGTCGCACATCCAGTGGACATGCACAGCCGACTCGTCGAAGTTCCAGACGACGCCGTGCACGGCATCGTGACCACCGCGCAGCACGTCCTCGGTGAGGTGGCGGTGCGTCCGCTCGAACCACCGCTGCACCTCCGCGCGGCGCTTCGGATCCTGCGGCATCACCCAGCGGGACCGCCGGCCGATCTCCAGCGGCTCGCCGTCTGGACCCTTCTCCGTGTCGCTGTACACCGGGTAGTAGTCCGGCACCTCGTCCAACAGACTCTTGGGCACCCACGAGACGATCGTCGTCGTCTCGAAGCTCTTCTCATGCCACTTGCGCTTGACCGCGTCGATCCGGGCGTCGCCGTACTGCAGCACCGGCTCGACGCCATCGGCCTTGGTCAGTTCGCGGAACCCGCCAGCGCCGTCGTTGACGTAGGCAGTATTCAGATGAGTATCCGCAGCAACAATCGAAGAGTTTCGCCTGGCCTGCCGCGCGGCGTCGGACTCGTCCAGCGCCCGCATGGCCTCCTTGAGCAACCGGGAGCGGTCGCCGCGGGTGTTCGCCGACGACGGCTTGCCCGCCTGCGGCGCGCCGTGCTGCAAGTGTTGCGCGTGCCATCCGGCCCGCGACACCGTCTCGCTCACCGCTCATCTCCTCGCTGCGCTCGTCGCATCTCCCGCCTCCCGTCGCCGCGGGGCCCTGGCCTCGCTGCGCTCGGCCCGCCCGCGCCGCCGTCCGGCGGGATCGAAACTCTGTTACGGCGGGGCCCTGCTTCGGGTGTGCCGGGGCCCTGCTTCGCCGCCCGTCACACCCTCGCTGCCCACCGTAACAGAGTTTCGCGTTTAGCGCCTTAAACGGAAAACGTCGTCGCTGCGCTCCTAGTTTTCCCGGCGCCCTCCCGGGGGGAGCCGCGCTTCGCGCGGGGGATAACAGGGATCGGGCCTGCGGCCCTCGGTCCGCGCTGCGCGCGGCAGGGGCCGTGACCTGCGGTAACGGACCCGGGGATGTCGGCGGCCGGCCTCGGCGCTCGCTCGCTCGCACCGGGCAGGCCACCTAGATCCGGATCTGCCGGATGTCCACTCGCTCGCTCGCGGCCACCGGCGTCCGGGCAGGGGTGCGGTGACCAGCACCGAAACCGTCGCTGCGTCACGCGCCCTTATGCCAGTTACGGTTTTCGGGCCCTCTCCGAAATGACCCCGAAATCCGGGTCGATGGCGCAGGGTCTGACCTGCGAAAACGGGGTCGGCGCAGGGGGGCCTGCGCCGTGCCGTTTCTCTACGGCGCAGGGTTATTCGCGCTTTGCCATTTCCGCAGGTCAGATACCCCGTGACCCTGCGCCGCCTTTTTAATGCCCGTGACGCAGCCGGCGCAGGGGTCGAAAACGGCCTTTCTGAGGCGATTTCGGCCCTGGATGGCCCCGGTGGTGCCGATCTGGCCGCGGGGCCGGCAGCGGGCCGCTGAGGCGGTCGGAACGGGCGTCGGGGCGTTCTTCAGCGGCCTGTCCGCGGCTCGGTGATGGTCGACGGTGGCCGCAGCGGTGAAGAGGATCTGCGGTGGTCGCCGGCGGTGGCCGCTCTGGCGGTGGCCGACACCTGGCCAGCACGGTCGACGTCGAAGCGGCATCGTCCCGGTGCGCTGCGCGCACCGGGCCGCTGCACACCAACGCCGTCGAGGGCGCTGTGCAGGATGCTGTGTCGGCGGCCCTTGTCCGGTCGACGAGGATGCGGATGACGTCGGCGAACCCGTCGATGAGGTCGATGGAGAATGCGGCGGGGTAACTACCGAGTTCTCCGGGAATATGCAAACGAGTGCTGCGAGCGCGACAGGGATCACCTGGATGACCCTTGTCGGCGCACCCCGGTGCCACCTGTAGAGACACCCGGGTGATTCTTGTCGGGGCACCACACCGCCGCTGCATCGTCGAGTGTCCAGCGGAGAGTCATCTGGATGCCCCGTAGCGGGGTACCCAGATGCCTCATGAAGTGTCACGAGGATCGACTGCGACATGCAAAGACCCCGCCGGCCAAGGGGCAGGCGGGATCTTCGGAGTCGACAGTGTCAGTCGACGGCGACGAGCTGGCGGCGACCCGCGAGGGCCGCGCTGTAGACCGGCTGCTCCTTGGCCGCCCTGACCCACGCCGCGATCGGGGTCCGGCTCGGTCCCTCGGGCGCCAGCGCGTCACTGATCCTGCGGGCGCTCATGCCATCGAGCGCGAGTTCCAGGACACGCTCGACGACCGCGGTGTCCGCGGTGGTGCCGACCTCGGCGATGACCCGCGCCGTCACCGACGCCATGTCCAGCATGTCCTCGGAGGTGTCAGCCCGGTCCCGGACACCGTCATCGAAGACCTCACTCTCGGTGTCCTGGACACCCGCGGGCGCAGTGTCAGCCAGAGTGTCAGCAGCGGTGTCACCGGTGTCCACGGCAGTGTCCGCGAAGATGTCAGCCCCGTCCTGGACACCATCATCGAAGGTGTCATCCGCGGTGTCCTGGACATCCGCGTCAGCAGTGTCCGCCGAGTCCTGGACGGACACCGACAGACTGACCACGCGCTGGTCAGCGGGCCGTGACAGCGGTTTCACGGTGTCCTGGACACCCGCGGCCAGAGTGGCATCCGCAGTGTCCAGCGCGTCCACGGCAGCGTCATCCGCGGTGTCCGTGACAGACGGGATGACGGTGCCCAGGACAGCCCGGCTGACACCGATGACAGGGTGTCCGCCGGTGCTGTCCGCCCGGTCGTGTCCAGCTGTCATCGACGGTCCGGCGGACACCCGGACAGCCGCCATGACAGGGGCGTCCACGGCAACGGGTGAACTCGTCGGGGCGTCGAGGTCCAACTCGATGGACGACGCCTCCTGACTCATCCGATGGCCGGCCTTGAGGAAACCGATCGTTGCGGCGAACGCCGGCAGGTCCAGCATCAGCGGCAGCGCCCAGGCCACCCGGCCATGCCAGCCGGCCATCTCGCCGACGACCGCCAGAGAGACGAAGCTGACCGCCAGGGTGATCACCAGGACCGCGCCGACGAGCAGCGCCAGTGTCACCGCCAGCGCCAGTTCGACGAAGTTCCACGAGCGGAACCAGGCCGCGACCCGCTCGCCGCGCGGCAGGTGCGCCCACGGTGCCGCCGGCCGAGTCGTCGGATCGCGGCGAACCGCGCCCATGAAGCTTGCACGGATCGTCGCGAACGTGTGGAGCATCAGCACCGCGATCAGCGGCGGCAACGCGTGGATCACCCAGATCACGCCGAGCGGCAGTTCGTCGAGCGCGTAGGCCGTGATGTTGCCGATCACCGACAGCAGCGCCGCAGCCGCGACGATGCGGAAGTAGTAGACGTAGCCGAAGTCCTCCGTCGTCGAGCGATCGACCTTCAGGGGGTTGGGGAGCTTCACAGCGACACCTCCGCACCGAGAGTGTCGAGCAGGGCACCAGCGACCACAGCCACAGCGAACGCCACGAACGTCACGGCGATGACGAAGGGGAACGCGGTGGCCGTCGCAGGGGAGAAACCGCTGTGCACCCCGAGGTCGGCCATCTTGTGTCCGACCATGATCAACGCGGCCACGCAGGTACCGAAGGCGAATACAGCCGGTGCCGCCATCACCCCTGCGATGTTGGACGCGGCCCCTTCCGGACCGACCTTGGCCAGCCGCGGAACGACGACGGCCAGTCCCAGCACGAACAGGACGAGCACCGCCGGGATCGTCGTCATGATCACGACGCTGGCGATCCGGCCCACGAGAGTCTCGGCACTCATCGCTGCACCGGCCGAGCCGCTCACCGCCATGACCCCGGCCAGGCCGACGGCGGCCCACCACAGGAAGCGTCGGGTGCCGCCGACCGGTCCGAGGGCACCGATGATCGCAGTCGTGGTCGACGGCGCCGCAGCGTCGGAAGTGTTCATGTCGTTCATCGGTCGTCCTCTCCATTGCTGTTCCTGATGTAACTGACGTCGCCGTTGGGCTCGACGTAGGCGGCGACGATGTCGCCGGTGCGGGCGAAGTGCCCCCAGAAGTTCGCGACGGACGGATCCGCGGCCGGGTCTCCGTCGACGGCTCGGGCGAGCTCGCGCCGGAACGCGCGCTTGGACATGACCGCACCATGGGCGCGGCGTTGCTTGCGATTCATGCTGCTGCTCCTTCCATGGCGAGTGCCTTGATCCGCTCCGGCCGGAAGCCCGACCAGTGCTGGCCACCGGCGACGACGACGGGCACCTGCTGGTAGCCGAGCGCCATCACGTAGTCGCGCGCCGCGTCGTCCTGGCTGATGTCGACGACGGTGTAGTCGACGCCCAGGGCGTCGAGTCGGCGGATCGTCATTCGGCACGGACCGCAGCCGGGGCGGGTGTAGACGGTGATCATCGGGTCACCGCCTCGGCGGTGTCAGTGGCCGGACCCATGAACAGGCCTTCTGCAGTGAGCGCTGCGGCCCGCTCGGGCGAGAGCGTGCGGGCCGGCGGCCGCGCATCGTCTCCAGGTGCGTCGGGCACGGGTCCGCCGTCGGTGTCGTCAGGCACCGCGGACTTGGCCGGGAACCGCGACGTCTCCTCCTCGGGGATCAGGAGGGCTTCGGCCGTCAGCGGACGGCGATAGGCGCTCGGCGCCACGGTGTTGTCGGCGACCCCCTCGGCCTCTCGGGTGAGGAAGCTCGCGTCGCCCTCCCTGCGCATCAGACCGCGATAGACGCGCTTGAGCTTGGTGCCGGGGATTCGGGCGAACTTCTTGGCGTCGTCGCGCGCGGCGACGTTGGCCCAGTCGAGCAGGTTGTACTCGGCGATCAGCGGCTCGGTGGCGTCCATGCGGGTGCCGGAGGAGTGCTGGGCCTGCCGCTCCTTGCACTCCCAGGGGCCCTCGGGGTCGGCCTGCACAAGGGCCACGAGCTCCTTGATGAACTTGATCTTGCCGACCGGCCTGCTGTTGGGCATGTTCCGCTTCATCCAAGCCACGAACAAGTCGTAGGCGAACTGGAACGGCACCAGGTCCCAATAGAGCTGGGTCTTGATCTCGTTCCAGAAGGCGCGGACCGGGTCGTTGTACTCCTTGAACTCACCCAGCAGCGCCTTGACGGCCAGCGGCTCGGAGAGCTCGTAGTAGCTCATGGTCAGCACGCGCCGCAGCACGTATTCGAGCACGTCGGAGCGCTTCAAGTACTCGTCCTTGATGTACTTGCGCTCGCGGCCGGTGAACGACTTGGTGAACGGGATGAACAGCTGCCGGCGGTAGATCGAGTCGGACTTGTCCTTGATCGTCGGCAGATCGTTGATGCACTGAATCATGAAGCCGAACCACCTCAAATTCACCATGGCTCGATGCTTCGGGTTCACGGTGATGACGTCGTGCGTGATCAGCGCTTTGAAGTTCGCGGCCTTCTCGATGAAGGTGCCCACGTCGTTCTCGTCGGTGAGGATCGCCGAGGCCACCGGGCCGGCACCGATGAGCGGCTCCAGGCCGTGCGTGGTGCCCAGATCGGCCAGTGAGATCCCCACCGAGCCGCCCTCTCCCAGCAGGTTGCGCTGCAGGGACAGCAGCGTGCCCTTGCCGTTGTTACCGCGCTCGTCGTAGTAGAAGGCGCACCGATCCCACCGCACCCGCGGACGAGTGATCGCGCCAGTGGTCTGCCACAGCAGCTCGACGACCTCGGGGTCGTCGGATAGCGAACTCATCCAGCTCTCGACGTCCCATTGATCGCCGTCGGGGGTGTCGATGACAGGGTTCTGCGCGTCGGGGTTCCAGTCGACGTCGAGCTTGGCCAGAACGACGTGCTCCGGAGAAAAGTCGTGGAACACCGGGTCGCCGCCGTTGTAGTCGACGAGGCCATTGCGGCAGGCGACCAAGTCGGGATCGGTGCTCTGGTGCACTCGCGCGACCG
This sequence comes from uncultured Gordonia sp., assembly GCA_964630585.1. Lineage (GTDB taxonomy): Bacteria > Actinomycetota > Actinomycetes > Mycobacteriales > Mycobacteriaceae > Gordonia. The sequence continues at coordinate 2,015 of CAZVVS010000023.1, read as the reverse complement.
CGCCCTTGAGTGCCGCGAGAACCTCGACGAACTCCTTGGTGGTCAGATCCGGCTGGTAGCGCCGGGCGATCTGGTCCAGCGCCTCCTCATTCATCTCGTATGTGCCATAGCCCGGCGCTGCGGCGTCGTCGATGTAGACGATCAGCGGGTCTTCCGACTTCGGCCGCGGTCCCGCCTGTAGCCGGCGGATCGGGTACAGTGCGGCCATCAGGCGCGCGATCTCGGCGTGGCTCAGCCGGGTGATGTGCATGATCTTCTTGCCCACGACCAGATCGCGCTTGAGCTGCTCGTTCTGCTCCTCGATGGCGTCGTTGATGGCACCGCGCAGGCCCAGGCTGACCGTGTCAGGGCTGACTTTGCGCAGCATGGGCACCTGTTCGGCGCGCAGAAAGTGGTTGCAGACGATCTTGGACAGTTCGGCGGCAGTCTTGGCGTAGGGAGTGCCGCCACGGCTCAGTCGCGGATCGTTGCCGGCGCGCCGGGCGAGCTGGTTGAACATCTCCTTGGTGGCGCGCCGGTCGGCGTTGATGACGCCGTCGTGGACGGCCGCGCGAGCACGCGCTTCATCGGCCGGTGTCAGCGGGAAATCGATGTTGAAGCTGGTATCCTTGGAATCGGAAACCGCACCGCATGTGATTTCTTCGAGAGCCCCGGAGGTCGCCACCCCGGGGTTTTCTTTTGCGCTCATGCAGGCACACCCCCGCGGACGAGAAGTGCTGCGACCTTTGCAGCGTCAGCGGGCGACAGCCGCGGCGCGGTCGCCGCCACCTCTTCCACCCACCCGGCCACCGCCGGGTCGAGATCGGTGGCCACCGCAGTAGAAACACGACGGCTTCGGATCCAGGCCTCGAAATGCTCAGGCGCGATGGTGTAGGCGTTGCCGTCCATGGTCGCCGCGAGCGCACCGCTACGAATGGCGCGGACGATTGTGGACGCGCTCGGCGCACCAGGGAGCGCGGCGTAGAAGCTCACCGGCTCAGCACCGGTGTCGAAAAGCGTCGAGAGATCGACGGAACATCCCATCGGGGAAACCTCCAGAGACAGGGCACAACTGTGCCTATGTCTCTGGCTGACGTCCCGTGGTCGGACCGATGGCGGTCCACGCTGCCAGATGAGGGCTTGCCGCTACCGTCACGCTCGAACGGGCCGCGCTTCCCTCGCCCTCCGCCTCAGGGGCGGTGATTCCTGTGTCTGCTCTGCACCGGCGGGATCAGCGATACCGGTACTCGGCGCGGGGTGGGCTTGCCCCTCGATGTCTTCTCTTAAGGGGCGCACGAGGCCCCACCTGTCTTCCGCAACCAGCTTCGCAACACCGATCACGTCCGGGCTTTCAAGTGCCGGCTACTCGGAATCACCGCGCTGACGGATCATCCCGGTCAATCTGAGTCAATTCAAGCAGACTCGGTAGCGACCGTCAAGCCAATCACGCTGTCGCGCAACGATGTTGGATCATCCGACACATCACACGGGCGCCGCAATGGCTGGATCACCGGGGCGTGCTGCGGTGGCCGGGTGCCGTAGTGGGCACGTCGATGATCGACGGGGGCCGCAGCGTGGCCTCGCTCCGCTGCACACGTCGATCATCACCGGGATGGCCGCAGTGGCCGGCTACTGTTGTGAAGTCGTCGACCATCACCGGGCGTGCTGATGTGGCGTGCTGCCTGGCATCGACGTCTGATCAACCGAAGCACACAGCGGACATGCGCCTCCGCTGAGCACGTCGTGCGCATCAGGGGGCGTGCCACGGTGGCCAAGGTGCCGCAGCGTCGACGTCAGATCAACAGGGAGCGCAGCAGCGGGGGCACCGTAGCGTCGACGTCGATCACCACCGGGAGCGCCACAGCACTCGCCGAGGCGTCACAGAGTTGGAGCTTCAACTCTGTGACACCCATACGTGCTGGTAGCAACGTTTTGCTGCTGCGAAACCGCAGGTCATCACAGAGTCACAGAGTTTGCAAAGGAGTTATTGTCAAGACCTGTGGATGGGCGAGTTTCAGGCGGCCTCCTCGGAGTCT
>CAZVVS010000022.1:0-24585 GCA_964630585.1 uncultured Gordonia sp. | reverse complement strand
CGGCGAAGAAGTCACCCGCTTTGAAGATCGGTCCCGTCCAGTTGTGGAAGAACCATGGATCCTTGAACGTGGGCGTCGGTCCAGTCGTCGACACGTCGATTGCTGGATTCGACAACTGTGAGGCGCTCATCGAGCTTCGCAGCAGCTCCGCGAACGTCTGCTGGCCCAGTGCGTTCGGGTGTGCGTTCTGCTGCAGGTCGGACGTCTGAGCGGGGAGCTCTCGGAAGAGAGAGTCGTCGGCGCAGATCTCCCGCCCGGCGAAGGCCGCCGACGAGGGAACGAAGTTCACCCCTGCCCGCCGCGCCGCCCTCGCCTGGATCCCTTCCAGCCGGTCCTGGAGGCGGGAGATGAGCTGGACCTCGTCATCGTCAAGGCCGAGACCCGCCTGCGGGAACTCTGGCAGCGACACGGGCGCTCCGCGGAGCAGGGCCAGGTTGTCCTGGACGGCCCCGATCACCTTCAGCCCCGTGTTGAGATCGCATCGGGCAAGGCTCTGCTGCGAGAAGAGCTTCGGGTAGCCGAGCAGGTACACCGCCGGTCGAGCCCCGTCGGGGTCATCGCCGGCATTCGGTTCGCCGTTGCGGATTCGCAGCAGCTCCTTCTCGTACTTGGCGTAGAGGTTGTCGATCCGTTCGTTAGCTGCGGCCTCGTTCATCGAGCCGCACTGCTTCATGGTGAGACACGACATGACGACGTTCACGAACTCCAGGTCGTTTCCACCCATCGTCAGGGTGACCACCTCGGCGTCGGCCCCGAGGCCGTTCAAGCCGCCTGGAGCGCTGTACTGCGCCGGCTCGTCGTTGCCCTCGACGTTCGCCTTTCGCAGATCGGGGAAGGTGGCGCCCGAACAGGCCACGAACTTGAGGCGGTCGGGGAACGAGACCGTGCCCTCGCCCCCGAACACGGCGGGGGGCGACGTCATCAGCAGGTCGGCGTAGGCCCCCGACTCCGAACGATGGCACTTGTTCTTCTTCACACCGACCGGAGCGGTGTCCGTCCCGCTCTCGAACGGCGGGACGCCTTCGCCCGAAGAGAACGAGTCGCCGAGAGCGACGTAGGTCGCGCATTGGGAGCGGAGCGCGGCGTGGCGTGTGGTGACGGTCCCGTCCGCGGCGGTGATCTCGATCTCCGCGGTCCGGTAGCGGATCTCGAACGGGCGGTCGCCATCCACGGTGGTCGACGATCCGCTCAGAGCACCGGACTGCAACTCATCCCGCTCGCCGGTTCGCGTGATCCCCGTGATGCGGTAGCTGGACAGACCCTTGGCCGGGTCGTCGAACTGCGGGCGGATGAGGGTGAGGTCGTTCCGTCCGCACTTCCCGGTCTGGGTCGTCGCGTTGAGCGCGACCCGCGGATAGGGGTCGCCTCCTTGCACGGTCCGGACCGGGTGGATCATCGTCGGTCGGCCGTCGACGAGGAAGCTCAGGGCGTACTCCTGTCCGGCCGGCACGTCGCCGTCGAGGTAGCCGCTGCTGTCGGACCGCTTGGTCAGCTCCAGCGGGGTCGTGAAGTCGCTCTCCGCGTTCGGCCGGGCGAAGACCTGGTAGTCGGTGGCGCCGGGGACCGGAGTCCACGAGAAGCCGATCCCGTCGCCGTACGGCAGGGCTTGGAAGTCGGTCGCCGGGTCGACGGCAGGGATCGACTGGATCTCCGACTGAAAGGTGACGTTGCCGCCGGTTCTGCGAATGAAGGAGCGAGTGAGATCGAGCGGTCCGGTGGCCCGGGGCACCAGCGTGTAGTCGGCCCAGAACGTCGCTCCAGGCTCGATCCTCGCAGTGCCCTGCTCCAGCAGCTCTCGCGGCTGGTACGCGTAGTTCTGCTTGCCCTCGGTGAGCAGTTCCACCGAGGCGTTGTAGGCGGGGACGTCGGCGATGTTCTCCAAGCCGACACGCACCTGGTACGGGCTGCCCGGAACTGACCGGTCTGCGGCCTGGACGATCATCTTGATGGCCGAACCACCCCACACCTTCAAGGGGTTCTGGGTCCGTGCGGAGATGGCGACCGGTCGGCCCGACGGGTTGAGGGTCGCGGTGTAGTTCGCAGCGAGGTGGTAGTCACCTTCGAGGTCCCCGCGCACGATCCACGACGCCGTCCGGGACGACTTCGCGGCGATGTCCGGCAGCGCGACGGACTGTGACTGCGGCTGCGCGGTCGGTGCGAGGGTGAGTCCGGCGGGCAGGTCGAGGGTGGCGGAACCGCCCGTGAAGGCGAACCCGGTGGGGGCGAGGTTCACCACGACCATCTGGACGTCGAAGAACTCTTTGAGGAACTTGCCCTTGGCTGGGATGACGAGGAAGTTGATCGAAGGCGTCCCGGTGGTGCCGGCTCGCGGATAGATGGTGTAGCCGCCGTACGACACCGGGCACAGGACGTCGCCGCACGTGGGGATCGGCACCGAGTTGAACGTCGGGACGAACACCGACCCTCCATCCCCGACGTAGCCGCCGAACACTCCCGGCGGGGACGTGCTGCTCGGGCCGAAGACAAGGGTGATCTCGGTCCGGAAGACGTTCTGGTTGGCCACGTCGTTGAGATCGATGCCTGCAGCGACGAGCTGTTCTGGCGTGAGCCGTTCCGAGGTCAGCGATGCCGTCCCGACGTCGCCCCCCTGCAGGTCGATGCTCAGGTCTCCGCCGCCGTTCGTGACCTCGGCTTCGCCGATACCCAGACCTGCGTCGGACACCGCCCACACCGTGAAGCGGCCATCCGGAAGACCGCCGAGGCGGGCCGTCCCGTCACCACCAGTACGGGCGGTCACGTCGGCACCTCCGGGCATGCTGACGCCAACCTCGGCGGAACTCACGGGTTGGCCACCGCTCGTGACCCGGACGTTGAGCCCCCTCGAGGGTCGAGCGATGACAGTGATCTGCACTGTCGACTGGGCGGACTCCTGGCCGCGGGTCAACGTGAGGGCAGCGTTGTAGGTGCCCGGCGTCGTGTAGGTATGGGTTGCGGTCAGACCGTCGGCGCTGGCGCCGTCGCCGAAGTCCCAGCGGTGGGCCACGCCGGCGGTTGGAGTGCTCGATGAACCGTCGAAGGTGACCTGCTGGCCGGTTTCGACGATCCGGTCCGCTCCAGCATTCGGGCGCAGTGGTGGCTCGGTCACAGTGACGGTTCCGGTCGCCGTGGCGGTCTGCGTTCCGTCGGATACCTCGAGTCGGACGGTGAAGGTGCCGGCCCGATCGAAGAGGTGCTCCTTGACGATGGTTGGCAAGGAACCTGACTCTTCCGGGGTGCCGTCGCCGTAGTCCAGGCGATACGTCAACGGCTGGCTGTCTGGGTCGCTGCCGGATGCAGTGATCCGTGCACGCAGCGGCGCGTTTCCGGATTCGGGGGTGACAGTGAGGGCGGCGGTCGGCGTACCGTCGTCGGCGACGTTGATCGTCGTCGAGGTCTCACTGGTGGCGAATCCGTCAGTGACGGACAGGACAGCGGAGTGGATCCCGGGCACCGTGTAGACGAATGGTGTGAGCGTCTGTGGCTGTCCAGCGACCAGCGAGCCGGAGAGCTCGGTGGATTCATTCCCCGGCCCGGATCGGTCATCAAGCCGTAGGGTGTAGTTGAGGCTCTGTCCTTGGTCGGGATCCTCGGCCGCCACGGTAAAGGCTGTTGCGAGTGGGGGCGGACCGGACGCAGGCGCGGCCGCCAGGAAGGGGGTCGGCGCCGTGTTGGGAAGGACCGTAACCGTCGTACGTGCAGGGTCGCTGTCAGGAAGGTTTTCGGCGAACCACTTTACGGAAATCGTGTAAGAGCCGGGAGTCTCGTACGTGCAGTGGATGTCGGTGGCATTTGGGATGGGGCCCGCTGGCAGAGAGGGGATTAGCGCCCCGTTCTTTCCGCCTTGCCCATTCCCGCAATCGATGCGGTAGTAGAGGTTCATCGATGCAACTGGCGTGAAGCCTCCTATGGAGAGGGTCGGGGTCAGGCGACCAACTCCGATAGATGGGGAGGCGGACACAGTGCCCACCAGTGCGAGCGGAGCCTGAACGGTCACGATGGTGGATGCCGTCGCCGATTCGGACCCGTTCGTCAGGGTGAGTCTTGCGGTGAAGGTGCCTTGGGACCAGTAGGTGTGACTAATCGAACCATCAGATGACGTGATGGCAGTCTCTGAGCCGTCGCCGAAGCTGAGGGTGCCGCTTGTGAAGCCTGCGCCGAGGGAATCAGCACCTCTGAAGAGGAACGTCGTAACGAGCGGATTGCTCCCGGATTGGCTCGTTGCCACCAGCGACGCGTGCGACCCTCCGAATCCGGCGACGTTCGAAACGGGCAGGACCCCGCGCCCAAGGTTCCCGGAGATATCCGAACCCCAGCACTTGAGTGCTTGGGTCGATGTCACAGCGCAGACCGAGGATCGAAAGGTCAAGGCGCCTGCCGCTATGCTGCTGGCCGTCGAGGTCAGGCCGTCAACAGCGGTCGGCTCAACTGTTCCCATGGATCCGGACCCTGGAGCAGTCGGATTGCCGAGCTGACCGGCGTCACCCCGACCCCAACACAGCGCCGTTCTTGAGACTGTGACGGCACACGCTGTCTCCCCTCCCACCGAGACTGATCGCACGCCCCCGCGGGGAAGGCCCTTCACGTCCAGTGGCACCGCCGAGAAGGAGTAGACGTGGGTCTCGACCTCGGCACTTCCGAGTTTTCCAGCGAAGTTGGACCCCCAGCACTGGACGTCCCCAACGTCAAGAAGGGCACAACTGGACGTGAAGCCAGTCGACACTGCAACAGCCTTGCTGCGGAGCCCCGCGACGTCGACGGGCAACATGGCGTCGGTAGTTGAGTTCGATCCGTCGCCGAGCCGACCGCCCGCTCGTGCGCCCCAGCACTTTATTCCCCCCGACATCAGGACAGCGCAGGTGTTCGAACCTCCGGCCGACAGGGAGCGGACACCCGACGACAGGCCAACGACCGGCGTCGCAGTTCCGGACGGCGCCAAGTCTCCTGACCCCAACTGACCGTTGAAGTTGGCACCCCAGCACTCCACCCCGCCTGTCACCAGCAGCGCGCACGCGTGGCGTGAACCTAGCGCAAGCCCTGAGACACCTGCAGAGAGATCCTCCACATCAACAGGGGTTGAGGACCAAACGGCGTCGCCGTTCTCGCGATGGCCGCCCAACTGCCCGAACTCGTTGGCGCCCCAGCAAGTCGCGGACTCGTTCATCCTCACCGCGCACGCAAAACCGTTGCTCACCGACACCGATGTCACGCCCTCGTCCAAATCTCGCATGTCAACTGGGGCCACGGCGATGTCAGACATTTCGTATCCAGAGCCGAGCACCTGCGAACCCCAACACCGCACCGCTCCGCCGATGGTGACAAGACAGCTGCTGTACTGCCCCACGCTCACCGACTTCACATCTGATGGCTGCCCGGCGACGCCCACTGGAACGGCCGACTGAGGTGGGACCCCGTCGCCCAGCTCGGCGCCGGAAGACCTGCCCCAGCACTGGACCGCGCCCCCAGTTGTAGTAACGCACGTCTGGTGCGGCGACACGTCGACGCTGGTAACGCCGACTCCAGGACCTTGCACCTCAACGGGCCGCCGGACAGTCGATGACACCGGGGTGTTCTGCTCACCGGGATATAGGTACCCCCAGCACTTCAAGGTTCCGCCCGCCACGACGGCGCAGGCGCGAGACCCAGGCCCGGAGTTGTACCCGTTGTCCGAAACCGAGATCACGTTGACCGTCTGGTCAGCAAAGCCGGCCACAACCACCGGGATGTCGGACCCAGCCAGCTCGCCGGGTTGAGCAAGCTGGCCAGAAGAATTGTCGCCCCAGCACTTCACACCAGTAGGTACGAGCGCGGCACAGGTGTACCCGCCAGCGGCGGCAACTGAGGTCACACCAGCCTGCAGGCCCGTGACGTCAACGGGGGTCGACGACGTGGCAGTGACGCTTCCATTTCCAAGCTGGCCGCTGTTGCCGCGACCCCAGCATTTGACGCCGCCTGCCTCAAGCACGGCACATGCGTGGTCCCGCCCCACAGACACCGTCCTCGCTCCGTTGCCGAGACCGACGACGTCCACGGGCACGGAACTCGAAAGTTGATCTGGGACTCCGTGTCCGAGCTGACCGAACCCGTTGTCACCCCAACATTTCACACCGCCCACTGCCGTCACAACGCAGGTGTTCTCGCCTTGAGCCGAGATGGACTTGGCCCCCTCCAGACCAACAACCCGCGTCGGGGGACTGGATGACGATGCAGGGCTTGACCCGACCTGGCCGAAGCTGTTCCTACCCCAGCAGCTCACCCCACCGTCGGCCAACAGAACACATGCATGGCCCCCACCGACGGCCAGGCTCGTCGCCTGACCGACAGGTACTGCCACGGGCTTCGGCTGGACATTGGGTCCGCCATCTGACCCCAGCTGGTGGTTCAGGTTGTTGCCCCAGCAAAGCACCACACCGGTGTCGGTCAGCGCACATCCGTAGCCCGTCTCCCCGGCGCTGGCGGCGATAGCACCATCGGACAACGCGACACCGATCGCCTTGGCGGTCGCGCCCGTATCTGCGGCATCAGTCGAGGATCCCGCTTGAATCGGAGCAGCAGCCCAGCCCAGGAGACTCGCTATCACAGCCAGGCTGGCCAGGACCGCAACCGTCCGCGCTGGAGCCTCCATCGCCAAGACCGCGCGTCTCGAATTCTGACTGCCACCGAAACGCCCAAACGTGGATGAGCGGCGATCGGTCCTGGTCCGAGCCCCTACAGGCCTAAACCTCATCTGGCCCACCTCCCCCTGCACCTTGGCGCCTGAGTCAATCACAGCGGATCCGGCGGGCACAACGGCACCCAGGTGGATGTCAAGTCCGGCGACTTGTGCCCGCTCAGCTACCCATCATTCCGGACTGGACAGCACGACTGCACCGTCGACCACGATGCGTGGGAATCCCCTCTGCTGCCAGTGTCGTCTGGTGCGGACTGGTGTCATCGTGCCCGGGGAGAGATTCGAACTCTCACGGAGCGTGAGCTCCCAAGGGGTTTATGCCTTCGGCCCACCATGACGGCTGGTGTCGCCCAGGCCGAGCACGTGTCGTTCAGCCGGTGTTCTCGGGGCGTCGAGGGCGGGGTTCGTGACGTCTGGTGCCGTCCATGCCGAGGAGTTCCAGGTAGTTCGGGACTATTTCCGCGACTAATCCGACGCCGGAACGGCCACGGTCCGTGGTGGAAGCCGCATGGCCAGGTCGGTTCCGCATCGGCCAGGTAGCCGAACGTCTCGGGGCGGCTGTGGATCTCCTGGACGGCCACGGAGCCGGCGCCGCCCGCTTGCACAGCAAGGCGGGCCGGTCTACCGAGCACCCTTGCCGGAGTTGCATTTCTTGTGGGCAAGCGCGGCGTTCGACAGCTTGGTCTTGCCTCCCTTGATGTACGCGGTCACGTGGTCGACGCTCACGTCCTCCCACCGAGCGATGGGCTTCCGGCAGATCGAGCAGATCTTCTTGTCGGACGCGTGCCAGAGGATTCGGCGCTGCGTCGTGTTGAAGGTCCTGGTCGAATCGCGTGTCTCGAACACGCCTTCGAGCACCGTCCGAAGGAGCTTCTCGCGGGCCTCCCGCTGGGGGCGGCTGTCAGTGCCTTCCCGCACAGTCATGAGGTACTGCCGGAACGGCTCCTCGAGGGGCGTCGCACCTTCGCCATGCCTCACCTTGTCGCTCACCTCGTCGACACCTCGGCCGAAGTCGGTGAGCAGCGCCCCGGCGAGCTTGTTCCGAACGCTGCTGTGGCCGTTGACCGCTAGACCCTCGTCGTGCAGACGGTGCAGGAGCAGCACCAGGGTGTAGAGGTCGGCTAGCTGTCGGAACCGCGTTGCCTTCAGATGCGGGAGGATCGCCTTCAGTGCGGCGATGGCGCGGTTCAGGTCGGTCGTGGCGGCCTTGAGATCGGCCGCGCTGAGGCTGTCGTTCTGGATGACCTTGTCGAGCTGTTGCTTCTTGTTGAGGGGCATCCCGGCGCGCACAGCGAGGAGGAGCTCAGTTATCAGCTCCACCTGACGCATCCGCTGTCGCTGCGCCGGGGAGATAACCCTGGCGCGCGTCAGGAAGTCATAGTGCTGGTCGGCCAGGCGTTGGCCGGCCTTCAGCACAGGGTTGGTGTAGTAGTGCGCATGCCGGCGCTCCTGCGAGGTTAGGTGCTTGCCCGTCGCGTTGATGCGGACGAACAGGTCGATGACCTCGCCCAGCTCGCCCTCCACCTCGATGGTGGGCAGCTTTGCAGTGAGGAACTGGTTGCGCTGCTCGTCATCGAGGTCCGACCATGCCCACCACTCGAGCGGGTCTTCTTCAGCGAACGAGCGCTTCACCCACAGCTCGTCCTCGACGCGCAGCAACGGGCCCTTGCGCATGAACAACAGGATCGACTCGAGCCGCTGCTTGCCATCGATGACGTCATGCGTCGGCGTACCGCCCTTCCCCGTCTGGCGGTAGAGGTACACGGAGGGAACCGGCATGTTGTCGAAGATCGAGTTGATCAGCAGCCGACGATCCCTGACGGACCAGACGGACTGGCGCTGGAACGCCGGCGACAGGTTGAGGCGTCTCGCTGCGTACAGGTCGATGAAGTCCTGAACGGTCTTCGTTCCGTGGTGCGTTATAAGCGTCACACCGGTCCCCCACTCCACGTCGAACCCCGTCGAGGATGGTAGGCACCGAACACCAAGAACGCACGCTGATCGACCGACTTTCAGGGGGCGTGACCACAGCTGGCGCGCTGTTGCTCGACGACAAGACGCATCAGAGCCTCACCGACGACAACGACATCGGCTAGCTCGCTGTGACTGGCTCCGCGAAGCCACTCGGCAAGCCCCGCTCGATGAAGAATCGCCTGGTGGAACCGGGTCCTGTCCTCGATGCGGATGCCGGTCGAACACGCCATGGGGCGTCTCAAGTGCTGGAAGGTCGTGCACTTCCGGTGACGCGCCGGCCGACCGCTTCGACACCTTCTGGAGAGCCATCGCCAAACTCGCCAGCCTCATCTGACGCGCTCGCACCATCGCAAAGCGCCAAGCTGTACTCCCGGCCTATTCAGCGGCACCTCTTGAGTCGATCCCCAGACCCAGGTCCTCCGAAGCGTCGAGGTCCAAGTAGCTGCCGTCGGGCCAATGAACAACCGTCCTGAGTCCGGCGAAGACCCCGAACAGATCCGCCTCCCCTGGGCCGGGCTTCCGGGCATCCCAACGTCGGGCGCGCAGCGTGATGTCGTCGGAGTTGAATTCGACCTGCCACTCACACCCCGGAGCCCACAGGACCGGCAAGCCCTCTTCCTCCTCAGAGCACCAGTCCGGGAACAGCTCGTAGAGACGCCGCAGCACCTCGCCACGCCACTCATCGAACGCCCCCTCCGGCGCAGGTTCGATGCCGTTCACGATCTCGTCGACCGACCCGGTGATCGCCCCGACGTCGAGGACGATCTCCATGCCACCGTCGTAGATCCGAGCGATCGCCTCCTCGGGAGACTCCCCCGGCAGACGAGGGATCACGTCAACGGTCACTCCCATGTGCGGCACTCCTCCAGATCGCCGGACCGGCTACCAACATCGCCAGCACGACCTGATCATGCACCCAGGGTGTGACACTCCACTCCGGCGAGCAGGGACCGTGGTCCAGCCGCTCGAAACTTCAGGACCCTCGGCGCCGGCGAGTTCGCCCTCCGTTCCTACCGACTCTCCGAACGAAGGTGATGGGTCAATCGTTCCAGGGAACACCTGCTCGGCGACTCTGCTCGCGGTCAGCACCCTTGCGTTGAAGCGGGCGTCAAGGGCACCGCCGCTGAAGCAGACAGGGATCGTCACCAGATGATCTCCTGACCGGTCATCTCCGCCACCTTCGAGTCCCCTCGACGCTCCGCCTGAGGGGCTGATCTAGATGCTCGGGACCGTCACAGCGCACACCTAGTCTGGCCGCATGGGCAAACAGAGACGCGTGGGGGTGAGCGCCGTGCGAGGCCCGTTTGTCCGCCTCCCTGATCATGCGGACGCGTTCACCGAAGATGACGAGGACAGGTATCTGGACTGGGCGCAGTCGCTGGCCTCACCCAAGGCCATCGATCTGTTCTGCGGCGCTGGGGGGCTCAGCCTGGGACTGCAGCAGGCCGGATTCGACGTCATCCTGGGGGTGGATCATCAGGACGACGCCTTGGAGACCCATCGAGCACACTGCCCAGGTTTCTCCGTCAACTGGGACCTCGCCGACGAAGCGGCGATCGAGCGGGTCATCAGGATCGGCCGGGCCGCAGACGTCGACCTGATCGCTGGTGGGCCCCCGTGTCAGCCGTTTTCGAAGGCCGGCCGATCGATGATCCGCGACCTGGTCCAGAGTGGACGGCGGCACCATCGTGACGAGCGACGCGATCTGTGGGAGTCGTTCGTCGCTGTGGTGGACGGCGTCCGTCCTCTGGCCGTTCTCATGGAGAACGTGCCCGACATGGCGCTTGATCGCGACATGCAGATACTCCGGACCATGGTCGAGCTGCTCGAGGACCTCGGCTACTCGGTCTCGGCCCGGGTGCTGGACACCTCCCGGTACGAGGTGCCGCAATTCCGCCAACGGCTGATCCTCGTCGGCCTGGATCAGAACTCAGCGTTCGACTGGCCGGACGAGAGCGGTTATCAGGTCACCCTCCGCACCGCGATCGGCGATCTGCCCCCGGTGGAAGGCGGTTGGCGACCCGAAGGCGGTGCCGAAGGGTGGGCCGACTACGACGGACCGAACAGCGAGTTCCAGCGTCGTGCCCGCGCCGGCGTGGCGCCAGATGACGTCGCCAAGGTGTTCGACCACATCACCAGGCCAGTCAGGGAAGACGACCAGTTGATCTTCTCCGCGATGGACTCCAGCACGAGCTACTCGGAGATCGACGACGCAGTGGCGGCGCTGGACAGGGTGAGCGACGAGGAATCGGCAGCAGAGCGGGAGACCACACTCAAGCGATACCGGGACGACATCTTCGACGACAAGTACAAACGGCTCGACTGGAACCAGTTGAGTCGCACCATCACCGCTCACATCGCGAAGGACGGGTACTGGTACATCCATCCCGAGCAGGATCGCACGCTCACGATCCGAGAAGCCGCCCGTGTCCAGACCTTCCCTGACCACATTCGCTTCGCCGGGCCGCCTTCGGGTGCCTTTCGACAGATCGGCAACGCTGTCCCGCCTCGACTTGCCGAGCGACTAGGCACGCAGATCCTCGACGGCCTAGCGAACCGCCGGACGGCCGGCGAGAACACGATCACCCTGGCACGGCGACTCGCAGCATGGTTCGAAACGCGGACCGAAGCCGGATGTCTCCGCTTCCCGTGGCTCGCAAGCACGGAAACGGATCTCCCGTCCGCCCGATGGATCGTGATCCAGTCCGAGCTGCTTCTTGCCCGCTCTACTGCCGATGCGACACGTACGTTGTGGCCGATCGTGTCCAAGCTCGATTCGCCCTCGGCGACAATCGCAAGCGGCGACCAGCTCCGAGAGCTGGCAAGTTGGATCGACCGTGAGGCGCAAGCCGAGAAGGCGCTCGAAGCCGCTGCCTGGTTCGACGAGAACCCCGAGTCGCTCCTCTCGGTCGTCGGGATGCGGGCTGCGCCTCACGTGACCGAGTCGATCGCCGAGCTCGCCGTTCGCGTCGCACCGGATGACGACGAAGACCCCGTGCTGGTAACGGCGGGAGTGCTCAGGCTTGCCGCCAGATTCACGGGCACCGGCGTCGACAGGAAGAACTCGCGGACAGACGGACGAATCGCTGTCGCTCGATTGGTCGGCGCGGAGGACGAGACGTCCGACCACGCCTACCTTGCGCTCATCGAACTGGCCGAGTCCGTGTGCACCCCGCGCCGCCCCAAGTGTGTGGATTGCCCCCTCAGCGCCCTCTGCGCGACACGAAAGTAGACGAGGTTCAGAAGCCGAGGAGCGACGCCACCTCGGGGCTGTGGTCGCGGAGGTGCTGTTCGAACTCGCGGAGCTGCGACGGAGACAGCCCCGCCGACATCGCGGCGGCTCTCACGGCGAGCCCTGCCCCGCTAGCCGGCTGCTTGGCGCCGGGCCGGCTCGGTTCGTCAGACTGCCGTTGCGCTGAGTGGGCGCGATAGACGGCATCCGCCTCGCGACAGAGCTCGTGGACCGGCGCCTCCAGCATCGTCCGTACCTCCGCCGGTACAGCGACCTTCATCTTGGCGACGTTCACGTGGAAGAGCTCGTCCAGAGCTGACGGGAACTCGAGCGATGCTCGGGCGAGCTTGGTGTGCTCGTCGATCGTGCGGAGTCCGCACCAGCCTCCACTCTGGATCAGCCGGTGCGAGCGGTAGATGTAGAGGCCCTGCTGGCGGTTCCACTTCTGAGGCCCGCCCATCCGCTCGAACTCCTCGGGGGAAGAGAACTGCTCCCGAGGCGGCAGGACGTAGCGGTTCAACAGGACTACGTGGTTGCCGGTTGCGGTCGGGAGCTCCCAGTGCCGCGAGTGGAGCTCGACCGTCTCCTCACCCGGAGCGAAGGGATCCCAGGGTCTGACCTTCTCGCCGTTGACCGAGATGTGCAGGACCGCTCGCCCCGGAACCTGCCCGGCCAGGAACCGGTGGAACACCATTCCCAGGTAGCCTTCGACTTGAGGGGCGAGCCTCGCCAAGCGCCGCTTCGCCCAGCCCCCCTCAGGGTCGGTGGCCCCGAGGACACGGTCGAGATTCTCCCAGACGACCACGGTGCCGGGACCACGGCGAAGCCGGTGGACCGCTCGGTCGATGGCCCCAATGCGCTCCGGATCCACCACATCCCAGCGGTCGGTCACCTCGATCCGAGCAAGATCGAGCTGCCGGACAGCGACACGGTGACGCTGGGTCGATCGCCGCGACACCACGGTCAACCTGCTGCACTGCGAGAGCGATGCCGTCTTGAGTCCGAGGCCGTACCGGCCGAGCGCATCCGCCCCGTACTCGCGCTGGGATCCGAACCGGAGCGCCTCGTTGATCGATGAGTCCGTCATGCCTGCGCCATCGTCAGCAATGAGGATGTAGGACTCGGCACCTCGGAAGCGGATGTCTATCTCGATGTGGGTCGCACCGGCTTCGATCGAGTTGTCCACCAGATCGGCGACCGCAGTGTTGAAGTCGTAGCCGATGTCGCGAAGCGAGCCGATCAGACGCCGAGCAGAGGGGTGCACCTCGAAAGATCTCGTCACTACTGCTCCTCGGGCTCGGAAACGGGTTCCTCCAGGTTCCCACACTCGCGCGACTTCATCTGGCACCGTCCGCTTCGAGCGCAGCTCTGGACTCGCTGAAAGCCTGCTCGACCGCATCGTCCAAGTGTGATGCCGCTAGGGAGTAGATCGACTGGTAGGGCAATGCTCGGCGCAGACGCTTCGTCGCATCACGCATGAGTGCCTCCGCGCTCACGGTCAGGTCGTCCAAGTGGGTGAGCCAACGGCGGGCGATGGCCTGTGCGAGCGGCGGGTTGAAGCCCAGACTCGGTCGCTCGAACAACGCCGTGACCTGATCCTCGCCGAGACGCCCGTGAGAGTAGAGCTCGCCGAGGATCTCCTGCCGCCACCACAGGCGACCCATCTGGTTTCGGGCGAACCATCTCGGACCCCAACCGAACCGCGGGTCGCCAGCACCCGACGCCGGCTGTGTGATCCACCACCTCCAGAGCACGAGATCGGGAACGAGCCACCCGTTCACGTGCGCCCACACATCGCGGCTACCTGCATCTGTCGGGACGATGCCCATGTGCTGGTGCAGGTGAGCGGCGGTTTCCCGGTCGTACTCCGCCCAGACAGGGCTCCGATTCGGATACCGCTCCGAGGGATAGCCGTGCCCTGCCGCGATCCCCCGGAGCGACTCCCGGAGGTCCGCGAGGCGCGACTCGCTCACGAGCTCGACTCCGACAGACGAGTGACTGATCCGACCGGGTGCGAGCACCTCAATATCGACCTTCGACCGTACGACCTCGACTGCGTCGACAGGTTGTGTGGCGTCTTGCCTGTACTCGTCGATCAGACGCACAAGTACCAGTTGGTCAAGGCGCGGATAGACGTTCACTTCGACCCCCATGCGAGGTAGCGGTCCTGGATGAGCGCCGCCGCCTCCTCGCCGTCGTACTTGTCGAGCTCAGCCGCGCTCTCCACGCCGATGTGGCGCAGAACGGTGGTCACCAGTGCACCCAGCGTGCCGGGAGCGTGAGCGCCGGGGGTGAACTCCGGTGACTTGGCCACCGGGATCAGTCCGCGGGCGAGGTCAAGTGCGATCTGCGATTGCGCGAGCCTTGCGAGTTCGTCTCCGGAGGTCTCGGCGGCGATACGCAGCGCCAATGGGTGGTCGCCGTTCAACCGGATACACACGTGTTCCGAAGCGGGCTCGTCGAAAGCAGCGGTGTCGAGGAGATCCGCGACATCAGGGACTCTCACCGCCCACGCTGCCCCGCCCGCGAGGCCCGCACCGTCAAACGACGTGGTGATGACGGGGAACTGCGGTCCGACCCCTTCGACCCGGAAGTCGACTCGGTCCTCCCAGATCAGCGCGCCGGGAGCGGAGGGAGCGAATGGGTCGTCGATGTCGACGGTCCTTGTGGTGACGAGTCGCCTCCGGAGCGTCATCTTGCCGCCGATGCGGTCACCCGGCAGCACGATACTCAATTCGATCCGCTCGTCCACGGCGAACCGGCCGCAGTTCTCTCGCAACCTGGTCGAGTCAGAGGACCACTCGACCACCGCCGATGTCGACCCGCCTGGATCGAAACCGAGGATGTCGGCCGCTGCCCGCCGGTCGACCCACAGCTCGCTGTCGAGGTTGAGATCCAGTCCGGGCTGCCACGGCACTGACTCCCCGACGCGTTCACCGTCGAGCTTCCAGGTCGAGGCTGAGACGACCTGAGCGGCGCCGATCAGATTGTGGTGCGGCAGCAGCATTTCAGGCTGTTCCCTCTGCCGGCGTGACCGTCACCAGCGGCACAATCGTCGCTTGGCGCTCGACAGCGACCTCGAATAGCCCACCGTCCGGCACCGGGCCGAGCCGCGGGCCGCGTGAGACGACCCTGCCGTCCACGAGCCAACCGATGACAGCTGGGGCTGCTGAGCCGAGCGGCGCGTCGTGCTCCGTAACGCCGTCGTCGACGGCGATTGCGACCCACGCCTCCAAGGCCGCGCACTGGGCCGCCGCCTCGGGGTCGAGGGAGATGACGTGTGCGGGAGACCCGTCGACCAGGTCGAGGCGTGCGGTCAGCTGACGGATGCTGGAGGAACTACGGCGCCCTGTCGATCGACCGCTGCTGCTCTTGCCGCTGGTAGCAGACGTCCGCTCGCTGTCCAGGCCGGGCATTCGGAAGATGTCGCCGAGCGCTGAGGCAAGTCCTGCCACCGCGAGACCCGTCGTCGGCCGGTCCGGCCGCGCTGGGGCGAACCGTGCCTTCACCTCCTTGTCGATCTCCCGGAGCGCGACGTTGACGCACCGCCGCTGACGCTTGTCGTTGACCTGGTCCTTGACCCAGTCGTCGTGTGTCGGTGGTTCGGCGGCGGCGAACGCGCCGTCGACGTCAGAGTCGGCGAGGAAGACTCCGATCCACCCATGGTCATCGAGGTCGGACGGCGGTCCCGGTAGGTAGCGCACGACCAGCTCAGGCGAGCGAAGAAGGGCTGTGTGGTGCGTCGGAACCTCGAAGCCGGCCGCGGCTTCGGTACCGAACCCGCGACGAGGGTCCGTAGCGCTGAAGGTTCGGAACGCGAGGCGGCCAAGCTGCTTCCTCGGCTTCTGTGACTGGATGTCGATCACGCCGTCGGTGCCGGCGTGGATTGTTCTGAGCGTCTCCGCGAGTGCGCTCAACGGCGGCACTGCGTCGAGGGTGGGCACCTCGATCTCCTCACCTTCGCACTCGACGGAGAACCGCATCGGGATGACGCCGTGGCGGGCGACGACCTTCGGCCAGCACTGCCAGACGAGCTGGTGGGCCATGTGCCGCGCGGCGTCGAGAGGCGTCCGTGCGATCCCCTCGTCGCTGGAGCTGTCGTCCAGCCCGGTTCGGAATCCGACCACCAGAATCGATGTGCCGGTCGAACCCTCCGGCACACCCATGCCGATCGAGGCAGCGAGCGCATCGGCATCACCGCCCGTGACCGGTTCGACGTAGTCGTCGGACCCATCTCGGACACCCCAGAAGTGCCGGCCCGTTCGCGGGGTCATACCGTCGAGGAAAGGTTCGCCGACGGCGGCACCGATGAGGCGGGATTCAATGGTCCCACCGTCGTCACGACACCGCGTGTGGACGATGATGGCGTGCGCATCGCTGGCCCGGTAGTAGCTGCCCTTCCCGAACCCGTACGTGCCGCCCGACTCGTCCCGGTCCTGCGGGGCGCCGATGTTGCGGATGAAGTCGATGAAGTTCCGCGCTCCGGTCGCTGCGCGGTCAGCCCGCGTCGGCCCATCGAGCCCGGTGGTGCCTCCATCGCGGATCTCAGCGACGACGATCTCGCTCCGCTGGAGCACTTCCGCGAGTGCAGAACCGCTGGACGGGAGGCTCGCAAAGAAGTGGCGGACTGCGGCACGCTGGTCGGTGCTGAGTGTGAAAACACGGAACCGGAAGTCCACCGTGCCGACCGAGTCGGAGGGCCAACGGGCATCCCAGCTGTTCTGAACGGCCTCCCGCACGAGAAGCGTCAGCTCATCCATTCGCGGCGTCCCGAGCAGTTTGAGTACACCGCCTCCTTGGAAGCCGCCTGCGGCTTGGACGCGCTCGGAGAGCAGATCGACCGTCCGTGTCATACGGCCTCCTCCGGTCCTGACCTCCAGGAGCGGGCGACGTGCCGGTCCGCGATCGGTGGAACACCCGACAGTGAGGTGGCGTATCTGAGATCGGAGACTCCATCGGGCGCCGCTCCGCCTTCGAAGCTGGACGGAACGACACGGGGGAAGTCGTCGGTGACGACGTACAGGCGTTCTTCGGCCAACCGCCACTCGCGGGTGGCTACCGACGACCCGACCTCGACGCCGACCGCTTGGAGCTTCTCACGGAGTTCCAGGGGGTCGATGCCGGCATCGACGAGCGCGGCGAACTCGCCGGCGATCGAACGGTCACCGGTGTCTGGCTCGAGGCGGTACACAGCCAGATGCAGTGAGCCGTCTGGCGGTGCGAGCAGCTGCTCCACTCCGTGGATGGTCACTCGTTCGATGGCCGCCCCGACGACTGCCTTGACCTCAAGCGAGTCAGGGGAAGAATAGAAATCGTGACGGGCTCCGAGCGGACCCTGCCACGTGTCGATTGCCGCTGGGCCTTCGACATGGCAGATCTGTCCGAGCGCGATCAGTTCTGCGAGTACTCCTGCGGCTTGTCCGGTCGTGAGCCGGTCACGCGGAGCTTCAGCGAACAATTCCCGCCAGCGGACGAACTGTCGCTGCATGGTGTCGGCAGCGTTGCCAGGCTGCTCTACGAACAGTTCTGCCGTGAGCGCGACGAGGTCCAGGAACGTGTCTTCGAGGTGCGGGCGGTGACAGGTGAGCACGAGGAAGGACCGGGGTGCGTCACCCGGCGCTGGCCTGAGCTGCTGGACCGTCAGGGACAGGCCGGCCCGCGCGGACATGCCCACGGTCTCCGGCGACGCTGGGACGAGCGCCACCAACTCGCCGGGTCCGGAGCGCCCCAGTTGCAGCGTCCCGTCGCCGGCTGCGATCTCGGTGTCGGTCGACAGGACGACAGCGTCATCGCTCGACGGTGGAATCCTGGACAGAGCGTCGAGAATCGCCATCCGTACCGCAGCGGAGTCAGCTGGCATCGTCGGCATCCGTGTCGACATCGACCTCGTCGCTCTCCTCTGCCTGCGCGAGCAAGTCCGGGTCGAGTTCGTAGTAGACGCCGGCAGCGGGGTTCCGCGTCTTCGGGAACACGAGCATCAGACCGACTAGGTCCTCAGGCGAATCCAGGTCGACGCGCTTCTTGCGTTCGTTCTTCCGGCCACGGCCGTCGTACGTACTGCCCTTCGCCACCGGATAGAGGACGAGCAGCGCATGCCGGGAGAAGCGCGGATGCCCGAGCCGGTCAGCGAAACGGCGGGGCGCACTCTGGTTGGGCGCACGTAAGTCGAGCGTCAGGTCGATCACCTCGTCGCGACCGGCGTTCCGGAGCGCGCCGATATCAACTCGCGCCGGGTCACCCTCGTAGCGGCTGCGGTTCCAGAACCGGATTGCTGCGCCATCCAGCAGTCCCGAGTCACCGAACTCCTCGGTGGTGGAACCGATGACCGCGACGTTCCACCGCATGCCCGCCTCTTCCTCGGCCCGGACGTAGTCCAGGAACTTCGCCTCGTGCCAGGATTCGTCCGCATGAAACGGGTACTGGCCCAGGAAGCCGGTCGGGAGCCCGACGGGTACGTCGTGGAACACCACGGACGTCCCCAGGTCGTGCCGCTCCCCAGCCTTGGCCGACACCCGGCCGAGGAAGTCTCGCGTTCGGTCGATCGTCGCGCTCAGCGATGGCGAGTCGCTCAAGTCGAAGTGCGTCGTCTGGTGGACCCGTTCACCGAAGTCGGACCGCTGCAACTGGGCGCGCTGCATCTTCGCCCTCGCGGTCACAGTCATCCGCGGGTGCGCCCGGATGCGGACCCCGAGATCGAGCGGGGTGACATCGGGATCCTGCTCGTACCGATCGATCTCCCCGCGGAGCTCCGTCTCCACCCGCGCGAGGTGCTCGAAGTAGTCCTCCAGCTCCTTGGTCATCCACACCCTGGGAAGATCCGCGTAACCGGGCCGGTATCCGAACCATCGACCCATCTGCAGCAGCACGTCGTACGCGGTCGAGGAGCGGACGAAGTAGGAGACGACCAGCCCCTCGAGCGTGAGCCCCCGCGACAACGTGTTGCCACCGACGACGATGAACACGTCGCCCCCATATTGGGAGTACACGAGGCGAGTGGAGCTGTAGCTGTTCTCCTCGATGACCCGAACGCGATCGAGAACCTCCGGCAGCGCGCCGAGCACCTCGTCGAACGACTCGAATGGCGCTGCCTCGTCGGGATCGAACCTGCCCACCTCCGATTCCCAGAGCGAGCGGAGCTCCTCAAGGACCCGGCGGTTGCCGACGCCGAGGGCAGCCTTCAGGTCGTCGAGGTGGTTCTCAACCGGTGTGAGCAGCGCCCGGTGGACGGCCGTCAGGGACGAGGTGTGCACCAGCATCGTCGAGTGCTCGCCCTCATGGCCTCGGCGACGCCGCGCTGCTGTGGCGAGCAGGAAGTACCTGATCGCTTCGGCGAGCGCTGCCGGCGTGTCGGCAGGGACGTTGGCCCCTGCCCGGAGCGAACCCGCCTCGGAGTCCGAGACCTCACGAATGACATCGGCGCCGCCGTCATCGTCGTCAGGGTCCGCTTCGGGATCGGCGACCGCTCCGAAGAGACGTCTACTTCCGAAGTAGCCGGACTCGGGCTCCGGTAGGGCGTAGATGAAGTCGCGCGGGTAGATGTCGAATGTGCCGGCTCCCTCCTGAAACCTGGGATCGACGAACAGATTCGCGAACGGTGTCGCTGTGTAGCCGAGGTAGGCGACACGCCCGAGGCTCAGGAGCTTCAGCACCCATTCGTTGATCCGGGAACGCTTGGCGGCATCGCGGGCGTCGGAGGTGTCGATCGATGCCTGGTCTGCCTCGTCGTCGATGAGGAGGATGGGGGTCCTTGCAACGAGGTCACTGTTGGCCGAGAGGAACCGATGGAGGTTGCGCAGCCTCGTGACGTTCTTTTTGACCACCGCGTACGAGGCCAGATTCGGGCTGGCAAGTGCCTGTTCCGGTGTCGCGGTCGGGGCTGTCGGGAAGTCGCCGACCTTTCTCCTTGTACTTCCGTCCGGTCGCTCGATGAGCTCACCCGGAGTTGTAAGCCGACTCCAGTAGGGCGCGACGCGCTCGTCGTTGTTCAGTGTGAGGTCGGAGTCGAGACGTTCCTGGGTCTGGATGCGGAGGTTCTCGGCCGTGCCCGTGAGAACGATGATGAGCTTGTACCCGACGTCCGCCGCCTTGGCTGCGACTGCGGTGAAGTTCGTCGTCTTGCCGGACTGCACGTAGCCGAGGACCAGCCCTCGACGGGAGAAGTTCGGTGTACGTGGGTCGGCGAGCAGCGACACGATCCGAGTCGACGTGGTGTCGACGGACTCCTCGATCGGAGAGCCTTCGCCGAAGCGGTGGCGGAGCCCGATCTGGATCGCCGTCCACCGCGGAGATTCGTCAGGGTCTGGGGCAGGGCCTGGATACCAGCAGTCAGCGCGCAGCGGCGGAGAGATGAGCGCTCCGCCGTCGCTGACATCATCTCCGGGCCACCAGCGACGCTCGGCCTGACGCGCAAGCTCCGCGAATCCCTGGTCGAGGTCGTCCACCTCGTAGCGAATTCGACCGGAGGACAGATCCGCACGGATTCGCGTGTCATCAAGTCCGCTCATCCTTCGGCGACGGATAGCAGCAACCAGGTCCGCGAGTTCGTCAGCTTCCAGCATGCGAACTCGACCAGAATCCATTGCGATGACTGGGCGCCCCGAGCCGTTGTCGGACCACGTCCGAGCGCAGATGTCGCGGATGCCGCGACGGGATACCCGACCGGAGCTCAGATTGCGCCACGAGCTCCATAGCCGTGGTCTCCGCTACCGCGTGGCGTTCAGGGGACTCCCCGGGACTCCCGACCTCGCCTTCACTCGTGCGCGCATCGCCGTCTTCGTTGACGGCTGCTTCTGGCACAGCTGCCCGACACACGGCTCCGTACCCAGGAACAACTCGGAGTGGTGGCGAATCAAGCTCGCTGGGAACTGTGAGCGCGACCGCCGGAAGGACTCGGAACTCGAGCAACATGGCTGGCTGCCTGTCCACGTGTGGGAGCACGAAGATCCCGTCAGCGCCGCTGACCGGATCGAACGCCTGTGGCGAGAGCGTCGCCGCTGAACACCCTTGCAGCGCGGGTGCGAACGCTTGGACCATGCAGTCCCCTCCTGAGTATCTGGACATTGTTGCGCGTCGGTGTGACATTTCAGGGGATTCTCGGCCCTGTGGGTCCGTCACGCCGCGACCTTCGTCTTAGGTGGAAGCCGGCCGTAGACGAGCTTGTAACCGGATCGCCAGACCCGCTGGCGCGTGTCGAGCGCCAGGTTGGCGGCGACTTTCTTCGGTCGCCGCTCCACCGGGTAGGTCCTGATCCGCTCCCACATGGCGGCGACGACCACCGCCGCGGTCTCCTCGGCGCTCCACGCGCCACACGTCGAGAACTTCGCCGTCAGGTTCTTCACCGCCGGCATCATCGCCTGCAGCACCGTGCGCGCCGCCAGGTCGTCGGACGCCGCATCACGCAACACCAGCAGCAGGATCGCGTCGGACTCCTCGGCCCGACCCCGGACATTCACCAGCTCGACGAGCTGACGAAGCGACCGGACCCCAGCCAGCAGCGGCTGCTCATCCGCCCACTTCCGAACTGCCCGACGGCCGGCCGGGCTGTCGGCGATCCGCTCCCACTCGCGGTCGAGTTGGACCAGGACTCCCGTGCATGTGCTCATGGCGACACCTCTCGTCGTTGGATGACGAGAGGCACGGTGAGTGGTCACCCTGGACAACGATCTGAGCCCCGACGAAGCGCTGGCTGGCGAGAAGTGCACCTTCGGGCAAGTCCCGCTCGACGATCAACCAGTCCCGGATCCGACGGCCCATCCGGGACTGGAGCGCTTGCGAGCATTCGGCGACGTAGCGGTCCAGGCCATCCTGGTCCCGGCCGGCGAGCGGGAGCAGCGGGGACAGGTCTGGGGCTCCAGCGCTGTGGTGACCACCTCTGCCCCTGGTCGGCCAGCCCCACGCGACGTGTCTGAAGGCCCATCGCTTCCCGACCGTCAGCACCTCCGCAGCAGGTCATGACGAGGTCGATCGCAGTTCCGCCAGCGCCGCACCCGTGGCACCGTCAGCGTTGTTCTCCCCGGCGGCTACTGAAGATCGAGACCGGTGGGGGTTCGGCCGGTCTGGACGTGCTGAGGGCTGGGGCACGGCCACGCCGGGCTGCGGACTGAACCTCGCCGGCCTCCTACGGCTGGGACTGTTGTGGCTCGTCATGCTGGGACAGGTGCTTCCCCCAGAAGGCTGTGTCAAAGGGCGCGATCAGAGAGGTGTCCGTTGCGGAGCCTGTGCCAACTCGTCCATGATCCGGTGGGTTCGCGCTGAAAGATCGGGGGGTGTCGGGTGAGTGAGCAGGACAGCGGTCCGTTGTTCGAGATTCTCGCGGCCATCGTCGATGGCCCAGCTCCGTTGGGTCGAGTCGAAGTCCCGATCAGGCCCGGACTGAATGCTCTATATGGACGGAATGGGGCCGGCAAGACCCGACTCCTCACTGCGCTCAGCGGCTTGACCCGCTCAACTCCCATCAATTCCGACCCCATTGACCCGCCGTTGCAGTTCGTTGTCCGTCCGCTCAATGAGGCGATGCTCGTTGAGCACATCTCGGCATCGCACGAGAAGCGAATCGGAGAGAATCACGTCGACCTGGAGCTGCGGCTTGGGCCGTTCCCGTGGAGGCGCGGCCCCTACTCAGCTCTTGAGACGGTGGTCGGCGATGCCCTGATCGAGCAATGGAACTCCTATCCAACATGGGGACGGTGCAGCCAGGACCACAGTGATCATCCACGGCAGGTTGATGTGGTCAATGAGGTTCTCCACAACATGATCTGGATCCTGGCTATGGGTACAAAGGGGTGGGATCTGTATCTCGGCATTCGCTTCTGCGAAGAAACTCCGATCCTCATCAACCAACGCCAGCGCGTGATCGATGAGTTGAGGACCATCTACAAACGAAATCCCGGTTCCAGCGAAGTGCGCCCGGACGACTTCCCCGAGGAGATCTCACGTACCAACAGACACCTTTTGACAGGCGACCTTGCGGATCACCTCTGTCGACGTGATTTCTTCACAGTTCTTGGTCCACTCTATGATCCATATGGAGAAGAAGACGAGTTTGAGCAAGAGCTTTGTTGGATGCAGGAACACGGCAATCTCATCTATATCAGCACGCTTTGCGGGAACATTGTGAGCGGTCCGTTGTGCGAGCACCGGACCGAGCAGAACTTGATTCCCTTCGATGACATGCCGCTCAGCACTGTCCGATTGATTCGAGCTTCTCATTCTACCCTCGGCCATGCAGAAGACTTGAGGCCACGTTTTGAGGCGGAGGAGCAGTTACGTCAGATGGGGTTCGGGTCACAACCGCACATGCTTGTAGCTTCTGATTCCGCAGTCTGCATTGCTCCATGGGTCAAGGGAGAACTCGATCAACTCGTAGCGTTGGTGAACTCGCTACTCAAGTCCATGCTTCCTGAACCTCCACTCCTCGAGTGCGAGATCACCACGCCGGAACGTTGGGCGTTCGAGGATGCTTGCCGATGGATGGCTACGGACCTGACCGGTACGAGAGTGGGCTTGGAGGAGTTGAGCGGCGCCCAGACCCGTCTGGTACGACTTGCGTTCACCTTGGCATTCGACGCCTATCGGCGACAGAAAGTCGACGTCGAAGGAAGTAAGGCCGCTGTGCCCTGCACGCCTGCACTGATGCTGCTCGACGAGCCCGAGGCAGGACTGCACCGGCTCGCCGAGGACACCCTCACCCAGGGACTCGATGACTTTGGTCGACGCAACGACGTCGCGGTGGTCGCGGCGACCCACTCGCCTTCCTTCCTCCGCAACCCCAACGTTGCTCTCGTCGAAGTGTTCCGGAAGGCCGACGGCTGGACCTCCGCGCGGCCTGTCGAGTTCCCCGACGGAGCTAGCGTCAACGCGTTGGGCATCAGCCGAGCAGATCTGTTGCAGCTCTACCAGCTGGTCCTGCTCGTGGAGGGTCATCACGACCGTGTCGTGCTCGGGGAGGTGCTGGGAAGGGAGCTCGCCCGGCGGCGTGTGCTGATGCTGCCACTGAGGGGTTCGTACAACCTGAACGCCGTCGTTGACCTGGAGATCCTCGCCCACACCCTCGAGCAGCCGGTCCTCTCCGTTCTCGACAACGTTCGCGCAGAGGTGATCGACGGGCTTTGGCACGCATTGAAGGGACTCCCTCAGGATGCCGGAGCTGTCGATATCGACACCATCTTCGAGCAGCGCATGGGGCCGAAGTCAGACCGAAGCGACGAGGAGCGACAGATCGCCGCTCTAGCAGGGAATCTGTTCCAGGCTGGTGGACTGGACCGTTTCGGGGTCTACGGCCTCACCCGACGTGACATCATCGAGTACCTGCCCGTAGAGCGGCTCGTGCCGAACGGGGTCAGCTGGAGTGAGCTGCGTAGTCAGCACGCTCAACGAAGAGCCGACGCACCGACGAGCACTCCGAAGGACTTCAAGAAGTGGCTCGCGACGTCCCATGACGCCGACTTCGGCGATGACGGACTCCTGATCGCAGCATCGCTCATCGCGGAGTCACCGCCCGATGAGTTCCTGCTGCTCCTCGCACGGATCGACTCCATCATCGACGGCTGGACCAGGTGACGCGCAGATCGCAGCGCTTTGCAGCACGATCGCAAGTGCCTGCCCACGGTTAACGACCATGCGATCGTCACGCCGCGGCCTTCGTCTTCGGCGGGAGCCGGCCGTAGACGAGCTTGTAGCCGGAGCGCCAGACCCGCTGGCGGGTGTCGAGCGC
>CAZVVS010000021.1:0-25135 GCA_964630585.1 uncultured Gordonia sp. | reverse complement strand
GGCCAGAGCGGTGATCGTCAGTGCCGGGTTGGCCGTCGCCGTGCTGCCCGGAACGGCCGCACCGTCGACGACGAGAAGATCCTTGTAACCGTGCACCCGGCCGTAGCTGTCGGTGGCCCGGCCGAGCACCGCGCCACCGAGTGGGTGGGCGGTGAAATTCGCGTTCGCCGCGCGGCCGATGAAGTCGTACTCCATGAACGACTCGCCGCGCTGCGCGATCCGGTGGTTCACCGCATGCGCCGCCGCCCGAGCCCGCTCGTTGCCGCCCTTGGGCCAGCTCAGCGTCACGCCGCCGCCAGGTGTCGCACGGAAGCGGCCGCGCGTCGGGTCCATCACGATGCCGAGCGAAGCAAGGGTCCCGGTCTCAATGGGGATGCCCGGGACATACCAGTTCTGCAGGGTGACGGGCAGGCCGTTGGCCACGGTCCGGATCTGGCTCGCACACGGCACACCCTGACCGGTGGCCTTGATTCCCGTGACACCGCGCGCCAGCGCGACGTCGCCGTTGGTGCCCCAGCCGCGGCCGATGTGTCCGTTGAGACGGCCCAGCGAACCCGAGGCCTTCGCCCGCACCAGCAGCTCCGACGTACCCACCGATCCGGCGGCGAGGATCAGCTTGTCCGCGGTCAGCGTGCGGGTCCGCAGCACCTCGCCGGTCGGGGAGATCTTGCGCGCGTGCACGACGTAGCGCTTGCCGTCATGACCGATCGAGGTGACCTCATGGCCCGGGTAAATGCGCGCCCGGCCAGTGGCCTTGGCCTGCCGCAGGTAGTTCTGGTTGAGGTCGTACTTCGCCCCGTTCGAGTTGCCCAGGTTGCTGCGGGCGGCCGTCGCCGACGCGCGGGTCTGGCCGGCCATCTCACCGCGGACCGTCGACCATTTGAAGATCGAATCCACCTTCGTCGGGCGGAAGCCGGCCGCGCGGGCCTGGGCGTCCCACTCGCGGGAGTGGGCGAACGGCGCGGAGTTGTAGATGTCGCCGGGCATCGTGTTCAGGCGCAGCTTGCGCTGCACGCGTGGGTAGTACCGCGACGTCATCTCGTCGTAGGAGACGGTTCCGCCGAAGACCTGCTCGAACAGGTGGCGCGGGGGAACCGGCATTGCGCCGGTGAAGATGACCGACCCGCCACCGACGGCGGACGCGCGCCAGACGTCGATAGTCGGGTAGGACGTGCAGTCGAGGACGCCGCCAAACGACGTGAAGGGCATGGGTACTTGCGTGACGCCGGTAAAGCTGGTGCGGTGCCAGAAGCCGCGGCCGTCAGGCATGTCATCGCCGGTGAAGATCTCGCGCTGCGGATCGTTGGGCCACTTTGAGCCGCGCTCGAGGACCGTGGCCGTTATGCCGGCCTGGGCGAGGCGCAATGCCGCGACGGCCCCGCCGAAGCCGGAGCCGATGACGATCGCCGTGGTATGCGAGGGCGGATCGGGCAGCGGCTGGAAGATTTCAGGGACCCAAGAACGGAACGCCGCGTCCCACACCACGTCGCCGCGCGCCGGGGCCGGCGCCGCCAACGCGGCGCCGGTCGCGCCGGCCGCAGCCGTCACGCCCATCAGCGCCAGGAATTCTCGGCGATCCACAGTCGGCTTCCCCTCGGTCATCAGCTCATCGGCGCCCACGAAGCCGCGGGGCACAAATGTCTCCGCTACATCCTAGTCAACCCCACGCAGGGTCCCTAATCGGCGGATTCTTGGCCCCAGTTCGATCAAGTTGGCCGACGTGCCGTTCGTCACCAACTGCACCAGCGAGGTTGGTGCCATCGTGATAGTTGCCGTAACCTGCGGGTAACCAACGCAACCGATTCACGGGGGATTCGGCGCGAGAAGATTACTCCAACAAAGCATCGTTCGGGGTGGGAGGTGTTCACGATGGCTAACCCCGCTGGTCAGGTGTACCGCGACCCTAAACGCTGGTTGTGGTTGTTGAGTCTGATGGCGCCGATTTGTGCGTTGTTGCCTTCGACCCTCGTGGCGCTCACCGGCATCAAGGCGTTCTGGTGGTTCGGTGTGTTGGTCATTTTCGTGATCGTCCCGGCGGTCGATCTGATCTTCGGTGAGGACGGGATCAACCCGCCCAACTGGGCTTACCGGCAGATGTCGAATGACAAGTTCTACCGCTGGTGCACCTTCCTGTTCATCCCGCTGCTGTTCGCCGCCTTTGCCATCGCCTGCTACCTGTGGGCCGATCCGGCACTCAGCGTGCTCGACAAGGTCGGCCTGGCCATGACCATCGGCCTGTTCAGCGGGCTGGGCATCAACGCCGCACACGAGTTGGGCCACCGCAACACCAAACTCGAGAAATGGTTGGCCAAGATCGCGCTGGCCCAAAGCGCCTACGGCCACTTCTTCGTCGAACACAACCACGGCCACCACGCCCGCGTGGCCACCCCCGAGGACGCGGCGAGCTCACGGTTGGGTGAACGCCTCTACGAGTTCATCCCCCGTAGCATCATCTTCAGCCTGATCTCCGGCTGGGGCCTGGAGATGGCCCGACTGCGCCGCCGCGGCCACCGCGTGCTGTCACGGCACAACGAGATCCTGCAGGCCTGGGCGATGACACTGGTGCTGTTCGCCGTGGCCATCGGCCTGTTCGGCTTCGGCATCTTCCCCTACTTGGTGCTGCAAGCCGCCATCGCGATCATCATGCTCGAAAGCGTCAACTACATCGAGCACTACGGCCTGTGCCGGGCCAAGCGCCCCGACGGCCGCTACGACCCCATCCGACCCGAGCACAGCTGGAACAGCGACCAACGCGTGAGCAACCTGATGATGTTCCAGGTACAACG
The DNA here is from genome assembly GCA_964630585.1 of uncultured Gordonia sp. GTDB lineage: Bacteria > Actinomycetota > Actinomycetes > Mycobacteriales > Mycobacteriaceae > Gordonia. The sequence continues at coordinate 22,349 of CAZVVS010000021.1, read as the reverse complement.
CCACAGCGACCACCACGCCCACCCCGGCCGGCGCTACCAGACCCTGCGCACCCTCGACGAAGCACCACAATCGCCCTACGGCTACGCACCAATGCTGCTGCTCGCCATGACACCGTTCTGGCTACGCATCATGGGACCACGCGTCGTGGCCTACTACAACGGCGACGTCACCCGCGCCAACATCGCACCACAACGACGCGACAAGATCATCGCCCGCTTCGGAGGCCCGGGACCAGTCCCGAACCCCGCCGCCACACCCGAAGCAAGGCCGACATCGGCCGATTCCTCTGCGGCCTGAGCCCGAAACCGGCCAGGGTGCAGGCTATTTCACCAATCTGGTGATGGCCGCCATGGCCTCGTCAATCTTGTCCTGCGCATCGTCGCCGCCCTTGGCGGCCGCGTCGAGGACACAGTGGTTCATGTGGTCGGCCAATAGGCCCAGGCTCACCGACTGCAGCGCCTTGGTCATCGCGGACACCTGCGTCAGGATGTCGATGCAGTAGGCGTCTTCGTCGACCATCCGCTGCAGGCCACGAGCCTGCCCTTCGATGCGACGCAGCCGCTTGAGATAGTCATCCTTGGCCACGATGTAGCCATGACCGTGGCCGCTGTCCCCGCATTGGCACCCGGATTCGCTTTGCTGCTGCACCATCGGCTCCTCCTGCGTCCGCCGTATACCCCCCTATGGTATATCGACCAGCGGTTCAGGCGGCGCTATCCGGCTCGCTGTCGCAGGACCCGAGCCAGCTTCTCCACGGCCTCGGCGAGCTCGATGAGCGCTTCGACGACAACATCGTCGGCGCTTCTCTCGACCACCGGATCCGCGGCGTGTGCAGCCGGCGCCACCGCTGGCGCAGCGGGCTGCGCGACACGTGCGCCCCGGTCCCCCGGTTGGATTGCCGGCTCCGGTTCCCGCGCCGTCACCCGCACCGACGCCGACGCCGACGCCGATTGAGTCGACTCGGAACGCACATGCCCACCGTCGGCCGGGCCGGTCGGCATCCGGACATCGGAGGCGTCGATCTCACCCGAGGGCATCGAATGGAGACCGGTCTGAACCGGAGCGCCGTAATAGTGCATGCCGCCATGGGCGATGAAGAGCAGGCAGGGTGCGCCGCTATGGCTGTGCATCGGGCACGCGTCCCGCGAAGTCACCCGATGCACCGACCGGTCGTCCCACATCAGCCAGGCCCGACGATCCTGGCGCGGCCGCATGCTCGCGTCAGTGGCATGGTCGCCGGCGTGTCCGTCAGACAACCTGCAGGTCAGCAACCATTCCCCGTCGGAGGCCAGTCCGAGGGACCGTCGCTCGGACTCCGAGCAGATTGCGGTCGACCAGCAGGCGCCTGTCATCAGAATTTCCCTTCACAACCCGGGAAACGGAGATTGTTTCCAGGGGAACTATGCGAGCGTACGTTGCGAATCGCTAGGGAGCGAGGGTGCGTCCCACGAGCCGCGGCTGCGGGGCGGGCTCCGGCACACCGTCTGCGCCCAAGACAAAAGCGGTCGAGTGCGCTTGGGCATCGTCCGTATCGGGGAAGTCCGCCCGGCCGTGGGCCCCGCGCGACTCCGTGCGCGCCATCGCAGCCGCACATACCGCCTCGGCGACGAGCGTGAGTCCGGCATCTTCGTAGTCGGCGATTCCGCACAACTCGACCACCGGCGCGGCCTGCAGCTTGACGAGGACCTCACCCACTTCCGCACCTGTGCGGCTCAGCGCCACCTGACGGCTCATCAGGGTCTGCAGCTCACGGCGGGGCAGGACTGCGCCCAGCAATGGGCCCGGTACGTCGACCGACGACCATGCCGCCCTCGTCGTCGCCGCGAATGAATCGTCGATCCGCGACGCCTCATCTGCCGCCCGGGCGCCCATCACCAGACCCTCGAGCAAGCTGTTGGACGCCAGCCGATTGGCGCCGTGGAGCCCCGTGCGGGCGCATTCCCCGGCGGCCAGCAACCCGGGGACCGTCGTGGCCCCCCACTCGTCGGTGACGATTCCGCCGCACAGGTAATGCGCGCCGGGCACAACCGGGATCTTGCCGTCGACGATGTCGACCCCGGCTGCTTTGATCCCCGCAAGCACGGTCGGGAAGCGGGTGGCGAAGTCGTGCAGCGGGGTCGTGTCGAGGTAAACGCAGTCGGCACCGGTCCGCTCGATTGCGGCTTCCACGGCCCGGGCGACGACGTCGCGGGGTGCGAGGTCGCCCATCGGGTGGACACCGGCGGTAACCGAGTCGCCGTTGACGTCGACGAGGCGCCCCCCTTCGCCGCGCAGGGCCTCGCTGACCAAGGACCGACGACCCCGAGCACCCGGCACGTACAGCATCGTCGGGTGGAACTGGATGAACTCGAGATCTGCCACCGCAGCCCCGGCGCGCAGGGCCAATGCGACACCGTCGCCGGTTGCACCAGTCGGGTTGGTGGTCGCGGAATACAGGTGTCCGGCCCCACCCGTGGCGAGGAGGACCACCGGAGCGGCGATGGCTTCGCGGCGCACCTCGCCACCGTCGTCGACGATGTACGCGACACCGGCGACTGACGGGCCGCGGTCGGCCGATTCGTCGCTGGTGAGCAGTATTTCCGTCGCCATGGCGTGGTTGATGCACTCGAGGTCGAGCCCGGCGGCAATGGCCTCGGTAGTCGCCCGCTCGAGGCTGCGCTGCACCTGGGCGCCGGTCGCATCGCCACCGGCATGGATGATGCGCCGCACACTGTGGCCACCCTCACGGGTGAGCAGGAGGCGACCGTCGGGACCCCGGTCGAAGACGGCACCGTCGGCGATGAGGGCCGCCACGGCGGCCGCACCGTCGGCGACGATCGTCGCGGTGCAGTCGGGTGCGACCAGACCGGCTCCGGCAGCCAATGTGTCGGCGACATGCAGCGCCACCGAATCGTCTGGATTGTCGGGCAGGACGACGGCAATGCCGCCCTGGGCGTAGAAAGTCGACGCCGAAGGCTCCGCGACCCCCGGACCCGAACCCGCTGCTGCGCCCACACCCTTGTTGAGGACGACGACCCGCCGCCCGGCCCGCGCCGCTCGCAGCGCGGCGGTCAACCCGGCCACTCCGGCCCCGACGACGACAAGGTCCGCATGGCGGTGTTGCGCACTGGAAACCATCAGCCCTCCAGGTTTTCGACTCCTAATCGAAAACTCTACTCCTCCGCCGACTGGCCCGGCTGGCCCGCCGAGTGGCCCCTATTGGCCCGCCGACTGGGCCCCGCTGGGCTCGATCGGCGCGATCTTGGGCTCGGTCGGCGCGGTTACGGGCTCTGCCGGCGTTTAGCGGAGGAAGGCGGCCGCACGATCGCCCCAGGTCGCGAGATCAGCGGGCGTGCTCGCGACGACGAGCTCGGCGTTGGGCAGCGCGGCGGCCAGGGCCTCACCCGACGACACCGGATGGGTGCCGTCGCCAGTCCAACTCAGGACCAGAACCGGCAAGTCCAGATGCGCGATCTCCTCGCGCGGCGGAAAATCGGTCTGCGCCGAGCCGCGGAACACCGCGGGCAATCGCGACGCGGCCACGCAGATCGGGGTGATGAACCGCCGCGCGTTCGCCAACGCCGGCGAGGCGGGTTCGTCCACCGAGAGTGCGACCAGGGCGGCCACTCCCTTGTCCTGGACCAACTGCGCCGAGCCCAGCCGCATCCCGTTCGCGGCCGGGCGCGTCTCCCAGAACGTCGGCGGCGTCGTGAGCACGAGACGTCGGAACCGGTCCGGGCGGAACAGCGCCGCGTACAGGATTGTCGCCGTCCCCATCGACGAGCCGATCGCACCGATCGGCGCCGAACCGACCGGCGGCACCACCGCGTCCAACAGGGCGAGCAGATCCGCACCCAACTCCGGCCACGTGTACTCGACCGGATCGATCCCACCGCTCGACCGCCCGTGTCCGCGCGCGTCGTACCGGATCAACCGGTGCTCGCGCGAGACCGGGCGCCAATCGAACTGACCGGCGTTCTCCTGGGTGTAGGCCGCCGAGCCCATGCCGTGCACCCAGACCACGGGCGAACCGGTCCCGGTGACGTTGTAGGCGAGCCGCGCGCCCCGCACGTCCGCATACTGGAAAGCCGGTGTCATGTGGCGCAGCATACGTTCTCCGAATTCGGATTCGCAGCGGTGACCTCGTAGAATGTTCTCCGGTGAGCACACAACGAGACAAGGCCGCGCGGTCCGGTTCAAAGCCCGGCACCGCCGGCAACGAACGCTCCCACCTCCCCTCGATTTCGCCGCTGCACGAAATCGGCCGGGCCGGGGTGACCACCGTGACCGCCGCCGCCGGCGTCGGCCGCTTCCTCATCCACACGGCCAATGACGCGCTGCACCTGCGCCTGCCCACGAAAGCCGGTGTCGCGCACGAGGTCCGCACCACGTTCGAGCACCTCGGCCCAACCTACGTGAAGCTCGGCCAGCTGATCGCCTCGAGTCCCGGCGTCTTCACCGAGGAGCTCTCGGCAGAGTTCGAATCACTCCTCGACCGCGTCCCGCCGGCTGATCCAGACGAGATCACCGCCCTGTTCGTCGAGGAATTCGGCGCCCGCCCCGACGAGGTGTTCGCCACTTTCGACCCCGATCCCATCGCCTCGGCGTCGATCGCCCAGGTGCACACCGCAACGCTGCACGACGGCCAGGAGGTCGTCGTCAAGATCCAGCGCCCGCGGATCGCTGACCGACTGGCCCCCGACGTCGCCATCCTCGAGCGCGCGGCCGGTCTCATCGAGGTCAGCGAGTACGGCCGGATGTTGTCGGCCCGGCACGTCGTCGAGGACTTCGCCAACGGCCTCGACGAGGAGCTCGACTTCCGCAACGAGGCCGTCGCCATGCGCGAGTGGTACGAATGCCTGCAGGCCAGCAGATTCGGCGACCAGGTCCGTGTGCCCCGGGTGTACGACGAGTTCACCACCGCTCGCGTCCTCACCATGGAGCGTATCTACGCGACGCGCATCGACGACGTCGAGGCCGTGAAGGCCGCCGGGCACGACGGGGTCGCCCTGTGCCGCACCCTGTTCCTGTCGCTGCTGGAGTCGGCGTTCCACGGCGGTCTCTTCCACGGTGACCTGCACGCCGGCAACGTCCTCGTCGACGCCGACGGGAAGCTGGTGCTCCTGGACTTCGGCATCGTTGGCCGGTTCACGCCGCGCACCCGCCGGATCCTGCGCCAGCTCGTCGTCGACCTGATCGTCCGCAAGGACTACGAGTCGGCCGGACGGGCCATCTTCCTGCTGGGCGCAGTCCACAAGCCGGGGTCGACGTCCAAGGGCGGCGCCGACATCAAGAAGGTCGCGATGCCGTTGACCAGTACCGAACTCGGCGAGATGTCCTACACCGACCTCGGGCGTCAGATGGCGGCGGTCGCCAAAGCCCACGACGCCCGTCTCCCGCGCGAACTCGTCCTCGTCGGGAAGCAGCTGCTCTACGTCGAGAAGTACATCAAGCTCCTGGCGCCGCGCTGGAAAGCCATGTCGGACCCGGAGATCTTCGGGTACATGGCATCGATCATGAAAGAGGCCGAGCGCGACCGTCGCGCGGACACCGCATCGGGCAATACCTCCCAAGGCTAAGCCGGAGCCTAGGTTGGGCCGGATACAGTAGTCGGCATGAAACGCATCGTCACAAGCGTGCTGGGCGTCTTGGGCTTCGCCCTCCTGACCGCGGCCGTTGGGGTCAACCTGTTCCTCGTTCCCCAGCTCCGCGTCGTCCCCCTCGACCTGGACATCGTCTCGGACGCGACCACCGTCTCTCCCGACGACCAGGCCGGCAACCGCTTCCCGGCGACGCTGTTCGACCGCTGCTCGATCCAGGGCAAGAAGGCGCGCACGTTCGACGCCCATTTGACCCAGCAGCGGCGCTCACGGATCGTCGAGCCGTCCAACCGGCGCCAGGCGACGCTCCAATCGGCGCAGACGGTGCGGATCGACCGGATCCGCGAGGCCGACGGTAAAGAGGTCGAGCCGACGATGGCCAAGGCCGGGGAGCCGCGCAAGTGCACCGACGCGCTGTTGACGGCCAGCATCGACCGCGTCTCGGTGAACCGCAAGACCGCGGTGCCCAACGGTGCGGTCAGCTCCATCCAGACCGAGGCGGCGCCCCCCGGCACCGATCCGCGGACGGTGTCGGTCGAGGTCAAGCGACAGGGCTTCCAGTACAAGTTCGGTTTCAACGTGCAGAAGCACGACTACCTCTACTTCGACTTGAACACGCGCCAGGACACCCGGGCAAGGTTCGTCGACGAGAAGAAGATCGACGGCCTGACGGTGTACCACTTCGTCACCGAGGTGCCCGAGACCGACCTGGCAGACCTGGAGACGCCGCAGGGCGAGGCCGCGTTGGGCACCATGGTCTCGATGCCCGCCCACTGGTGGGGGATCACCGGGCGGGGCGTCAAACCGGGCGAGACGCTGACCATGCACCGCTACGCCAAGGCGACGCGCCACGTGTGGGTGGAGCCCAAGACCGGCACCATCGTCGACGGGCGCGAAGACCAGTCCCAGTACTTCCGGTTTCCCGACCGCAGTGACAACACCCCGCAGGCCGTCCGCGATTTCGAGCTGACCTCGCTCAAGGCGACGTTCCAATGGGAGCCCACGACCGTCAAGGCCCAGGCAGAGCGCGCCCAAGAGTATGTGTCCAAGCTCAGGTTCGGTCAGACGGTCCTTCCGTTGATCCTCGGTATCGCCGGACTCCTGTCCCTCCTCGCCTCGGCGGCGCTCTTGTTCTTCGGTCGCCGCTCGCCCGACAACGAGCCCACTGCCCTCGCCCCTTCTCTCATCCCAGAATCCGTCACCGCCGCCGGAGCGGGGCCGCTGGGCGCCGCTACGGCCGCACCGGATCTCGCGACGCCGGCGACTGCCTCACCGTGGAGTTCTGACGCCCCGTGGCAGCGCGTCGAGTACGAGGCGACCGAAGTCGTGTACCCGGAGGGCTACACGGTGGAGCAGGGCTACTCGACAGACCAGGGTTACTCGACGGCGCAGGGGTATGCCGAGCAGGGGTACCCGGTGGAACCGGCGGTGACACCGCACGTCGCGTCTGACGCACCTCGAGTGTGGGTACCCGACGCCGAGCAACCGCCCGCCGGACCGAGCGCCGAGGAGACCACGCGCTGGCGCTACGACGAGAGCGGTCGCTATGTCATCGACACCGGCGAAGACCCCGACCAGCCTCTGCGCTAGCGCGGCGGGGTTAGCGCGCCGGAGCTAGTTCGTCTGCGGCGCTGGAGCCCGATTCGGCGTCGGTGTCGGCTTCCGCGTCGGTGTCGGCTTTGGCTTCCCCGACCCGCTGCCGGCGGATCACCGCGACCCCGACGATCACGATCACCGCGGTCAGGGCGACGACGCCGACGACGAGGGCGGTCCCGGCGCCCTGCAGGCCCTCGTAGAGGAGCCATGCACCGAAGCCGAAGAACAGCGTCGCCGCACCGCGGCTGATGATGTGCGGCGGCAGATTGCGGGCCATTGCGGCACCCACCAGGATCGCGAGGGCATCGGCGGCGACCATGCCCAGCGTCGAGCCGATCCACACGCCGAACCAGTTGTTGTCGGTCGCCAGCGCGATCGTCGTGAACATTGTCTTGTCGCCGAGTTCGGCGAGGAAGAAGGCGACGGTCACCGCGAAGAACGCCGACGCCCCGACCTTCGTCGGCCGCAACGGGCCAGAATCGATCGAATCGCCACGGATCGTCCACAAGCCGAACACCACCATCGCCAGGCCGGCGACAACCGAGGTGAGGTGCGCAGGGATCGACGCGCCGAGGTAGTGCCCGACGACGACGGACATGAGGTGGATCGCGGCGGTGGCGGTCGTGATAGCGCCGATGACCATCCACGAGCGGTAACGCATCGCGAACATCATCGCCATCAGCTGCGATCGGTCGCCGAGTTCGGCGACGAAAACCACGCCGAAACTCAGGATCAGTGCAGCAGTCATGACAACGACGGTAAAGGCTCTCAGCGGGGCCGCGCAACAGATGGATTAGCCGCATTTCCCCAGCTAGGAGGTATAAAATCATCGTTTCGGGACACCGAAACCAAGGACCCAGGATCGCGGTTGAACCAGGCCGGGCGTCCACAAACTTAGGATCGCCTACCCTCGGGCCCGCTACCAGCGAAAAGGCTGGAACCAAATCCCGAAAACGACTCAGGGCCACCGGTGAAAACCGGTGGCCCCGAGGACGTTCGTCAGGTGACGGCTAGCTTCAACTACCCGTACTGCCCAGGCTGCCGAGGCTGCCCGAACCCAGGTTGTTGTTACCGCCCGCGCCGCCGAAGAAGGACGGCTTGTAGGTGCTGTACCACGACTCCTTGAAGCGACGCTGCCAGTAGTCCCACCAGTGACCGCCGTCAGGTGAGATGTGGGTGGTCAGATGCACGCCCACGGTCCGCAGCCGTGCGATGTACAGCTGGCTGCTGATTGACGCGGCGGTCTCCAAAGGCACCATCTGGACGAACCGCATCGGGTCGAAGTTGGGGCTGCCCGGGTTGATCGCGCTGTCGTACTTGCTGGTGATGCCGGTACCCGAGGAGACGTACACCCACTTGCCGGCCAGGTTGCCCGCCGAGAGGAACGGGTCGTTGGCGAACCAGTCACCGCCCGGGAAGTAGCCCCACATGTTGACGGGGTTGCCGCCGACCTCGGAGACCGAAAGCTGGATGCCCTGGTTGAAGCCCGGCATGGTCACGGTCGGGTAGCCACTGTAGGAGGCAACCGACTTGTACATACGCGCATGGCGCGAAGCGATGTTCAGCGCCGAGGTACCCGACATCGACAAACCGCCGATGCCGTTGCGCACACCGTCGGACTGGTACTTCGACTTCATGTACCGCGGAAGTTCGCGGGTCAGGAAGGTCTCCCAGCGGTTGAGGCCGAGCTTGGGGTCACGCTGCTGCCAGTCGGTGTAGAAGCTACCGGCGCCGCCGAACGGCATCACCAGGTTCACGCCCTTGCCGCGCATGAAGTTGGCGACGTTGGTGTTGATCAACCAACCCGTGTCATTCGCGGGTGCGCGCAGACCGTCGAGCAGGTAGATCGTCGGTGCGTTGGGCCGGTTGGCCGGCACGACATACACGGGAATCGACCTGTGCATGGCTCGCGAGTAGACGCGGTCGGTGGCTGCGCGGGCATCCGCCGACGGTGCGGTGACGGCCGAGGCCAGTCCTGCGCCCACCATCAGCGTCATCGCGCCGGCGAGAAGCCGCGTACGTGCTCGTGTCGTCATTGGTAAATGTCCTTTGGATTGGACAGCCGCACACCGCGATGTGGACATGGGCTGCTTACTCTGCTCGGAAGATCTTGGAAGCACGACGGCATTGACGTGACCCCGATCGCAGACGAGTGTAACGGCTCGATAACGGGGGAGCAAAAGGTCCTCAGGCCCCGCTCAGGGAAGAACGCGCGCACACTCACTTCTCAACGGTATGTCACCGGAACCGGCCCAACGACATCGGATGCATTACAAACCAGGCACAGCATGTGTGCATCACCTGGTCTTCGCTCGGTCGCACAACGCCCTTTGGGGAGGGCACCGTCGTCTCGCAGGAGCCCGGAATTGGGCCCGGGCACGCCTGTGCGGTTGGATCGTCGGGGGGTCGGCCATCGGGCTGCCCAGGTACCAGCGTCAGGAGTGGTTGGCAGATGAAGAATGTCGGAGTGATCGGCGGTGGCACGATGGGTGCCGGAATCGCCGAGATCGTGGCCCGCGCCGGATCGACCGTGCGGGTGGTCGAGCGTGCCGAGGCCGTCGAGGCTGCGCAACAGCGGATCGAGAAGAGCCTCGCGCGCGCCGTGAAGTCGGGACGTCTGTCCGACGACGACGCCAAGGCCGCGCTCGGGCGCATCACCATCACCCCCGACTTGACGACCCTGAGCGAATCGGAGCTCGTCATCGAGGCGATGCCGGAGATCGAGGAGCTCAAGGTCGAATACTTCACCAAGCTCGACGAGATCGTCTCCGCCGACGCAATCCTGGCGACCAACACCTCGTCGATCCCGGTGATCCGGCTGGCCAACGCCACCAAGCATCCCGAGCGCGTGCTGGGCATGCACTTCTTCAACCCGGTGCCGGTCATGGCGCTGGTGGAGATCGTGACCACGCTGAAGGCCGACCGCGCCATCGTCGACAAGGTCGCGGCCTATGCCCGCGACACACTGGGCAAGAAGACCATCGAATCCAAGGACCAAGCCGGGTTCATCGTCAACGCACTGCTGATCCCGTACCTGACCCATGCGATCCGCATGTTCGAGACCGGCTTCGCCAGCGCCGAGGACATCGACGAGGGCATGGTCAGCGGCTGCGGCCACCCGATGGGCCCGCTGCGCCTGTGCGACACCGTTGGACTCGACATCTGCCTGGCCGTCGCCGAATCCCTCTACGCCGAGTTCGGCGAAGCGCACTACGCACCGCCGGTGCTGCTGCGCCGCATGGTCGACGCCGGCTACCTCGGCCGTAAGACCGGGCGCGGGTTCTACGAATACTGATCCGACGGTGGTCGGGTGACCCCGAGACCCGAGCGGTCGTATCGAGACCTAGCCCGTCACATGCCGGGCGAAGGCGATCGACTCTGCCAGCGCGCGCTGACCGGCCGCGGTCCCCAGCTCGTACTGGAACTCGTGGCCGAGCTGCTCGGGCGTCGACTCGTCGAAGATCAGCGTCGCGACATCGATGCCCTTCTCCCGTAGCGCCGCCGCGAACGGCACACTCTGCGTCGCGGTCAGCGGATCGGCGTTTCCGCCGCTGATCCACGTCGGCGGGAACTGCCCGGTGAGGTGGCGGATCGTCGACATCTGATCACGGCCCGACGACGGTGACCGCCGCTGGCCGGTGTAGGCCCACAGGGTGTTGTCGATGCCCCAGCTGAGGATCCGGGTGAGAGTGCTGTGCGGCGGGTCGTCGGACTGCAGCGTGTAGGCGTTGTAGACCCCGCAGTTCAGCAAGACCCCACGCAGCCGCTCCGCGCCGATCCCGGGGGTTACGCCCACCTCGCGGGCGAAGCCTGGGTTGGTGATCATCGCCGACAGTTGCGAGGCGAGGTTCGCCCCGGCCGAGTCACCGGCGAGCACCAGCTTCGTCGGGTCAATGCGGTGCTCGGCGGCGGGGGCAACGAGGAACCGCAGCGCCTCGTTGAGTTGGGTGATGGCGAGCGGGTACCGCTTCTCCGGTGCGAGCGAGTAATTGAGGGAGACGACGGTGAATCCGCCTGCGGCCAACCGCGTCAGGTAGTGCCCAGGATCGCTCTTGTCCCCTGACACCCAGCCGCCGCCGTGGATCCACACGATCGTCGGGAGCGGGCCCTCGTTGTGGCCGGGCGCCACCGGCGGGTGGTAGACGTCGAGCTGCGTGTCACGGGCGTCACGGCCGGCCAAGGGCGCCCCCGCCGGGATGTAGGCGACGTCGCGGGTGATCGTGACGTTCGGATCGGCGAACGCGGCATTGCGCTCTTTCATCTGGACCGCACCGGCATCGAACACGCGCCGGGTCAGCAATGCGCCCGGGGTCGGAGTGACCTGCAGGATGAACACAGCCGTCACAAACAGGAACACCAGGACCGAGACGATCCACCACAACCATCCGCTTTTCAACACTCTGCTCATTGTTGTAGCTTGCCCGACCATCGGCATCGCCGGTACGCCCTTTCCCCATTCGCTCATCATCTAGGCTCGGCTTCCATGGGCTCCCAGAAAGATTTCACCGCTGATGCGATCGTCGTCGGCTCCGGCCTCGCCGGCCTCGTCGCCACCTACGAACTGACCCAGGCGGGCAAGCGGGTCCTCGTCGTCGACCAGGAGAACCGCAACAACCTCGGCGGCCAGGCCTTCTGGTCGCTCGGCGGCCTTTTCCTCGTCGACACCCCTGAACAGCGCCGCCTCGGAATCCACGACTCCGAAGAACTCGCGTTGACCGACTGGATGGGCTCGGCGCAGTTCGACCGCGACGACGAGGACTACTGGGGCCGCCAGTGGGCGCGCGCGTATGTCCACTTCGCCGCCACCGAGAAGCGCGACTATCTGCACGGCCTCGGCCTGCGCATCACGCCCGTCGTCGGCTGGGCCGAGCGCGGCGGCGGCTTCGCCGACGGCCACGGCAACTCGGTCCCCCGTTTCCACCTCACCTGGGGCACCGGACCCGAGGTGGTGCGCGTCTTCGCCGAGCCGGTCCTCAAAGCGGAGAAGCGGGGGCTGGTCGAGTTCGCGTTCCGCCACCGTGTCGACGAACTCATCGTCGACACCGGCGCCGGGAGCGAAAGCGAGCGGGCTGAATCCAGCACCGGTGCGATCGTCGGGGTCCGCGGGTCGGTGCTGGAGCCGACCAACGCCGACCGGGGCATCGCCACGTCGCGCGAGGTCGTTGGCGAGTTCGAATTCCGGGCACCGGCAGTCATCGTCACCACTGGCGGGATCGGTCACAACCACGACCTGGTCCGCGCGAACTGGCCGACCGAGCGGCTGGGGCCCATCCCCGAGCACATGATCGCCGGTGTCCCCGCCTACGTCGACGGTCGGATGCTCGCGATCGCGCAGGACGCCGGAGCCAACCTGGTCAACCGGGACCGCATGTGGCACTACACCGAGGGCATCCACAACTGGGATCCGATCTGGCCCGACCACGCGATCCGGATCATCCCCGGCCCGTCGTCGCTGTGGCTCGACGCCAACGGCGAGCGCCTCGAGCCGCCGAACTTCCCCGGATTCGACACCAACTCGACGATGAAGTCGATCCTCGCCACCGGTTACGACTACTCGTGGTTCATCCTCACCCACTCGATCGTCGAGAAGGAGTTCGCGCTGTCGGGGTCCGAGCAGAACCCCGATATCACCGAGAAGGACCTCAAGGTCGCGGCCAAGAGCCGCCTGGCCAAGGGTGTGCCCGGGCCCATCCAGGCGTTCCTCGACCACGGCGTGGACTTCGTCACCGCGCCGAACCTCGCCGATCTGGTCGCCAAGATGAATGAGATCAGCCGCGGCCCCAAGCTGGACCTCACCCAGGTCGAGCGGGTGGTCTCCGCGCGCGACGGCCAGCTGGACAACAAGTACTCCAAGGACGCCCAGCTCATGGCGATGACCAATGCCCGCCAGTACCTGGGCGACAAGGTCGTACGTGTGGCCAAGCCGCACAAGCTGACCGATCCGAAGCACGGGCCGATGATCGCGGTCCGGCTCAACATCCTGACGCGCAAGACCCTCGGCGGGATCCAGACGAACCTCGACTCGCAGGCCATCGGCCCCGACGGCTCTCCCGTGCCCGGTCTGTACGCAGCCGGTGAGGTCGCCGGTTTCGGCGGAGGCGGGGTCCACGGATACAACGCGCTGGAGGGCACCTTCCTCGGGGGTTGCATCTTCTCCGGGCGCAACGCCGGCCGCGGTGCGGCGCGCAACGTCTGAGGCCCTGCTGCTCCTCAACCTCGCCGACGGGTCAGCCCGGGTGGGACGAAGGCCCCCGATCACCGTCGGTCTCCTGATGCGACGGGCACCGCGCCGGGCTATCCATTAGCGTGGAAAACCGTGGCCGCACCGCAGACGATCATCACGCGCAAGCACCCGCACGCGATCTTCCTCGTGCTGACGCTGGCCGACAGCGCCGACATCCGCGCAGTGCGTGATGTGATCTCCGGTTTCACCGGCACCGTCCGGTCGGTGTCGTCGCGAAACCCCGAGGCCAGCCTCGTCGGCATCCTGGGCATCGGGTCGAAAGCGTGGGACCGCCTGTTCAGCGGACCCCGGCCGGCGATGCTGCACCCGTTCATCGAGCTGCGGGGTCCGCACACCGCGCCGTCGACCCCCGGCGACCTGCTCATCCACCTCAAGGCTGATGTCACGGGACTCTGCTACGAGGTCGCCACCAAGGTGACCGACGCCCTCGGCGGCAACGCCACCATCGTCGACGAGGTGCACGGATTCCGCTACTTCGACGTGCGCGACCTCATCGGGTTTGTCGACGGGACCGAGAACCCGACCGGCCAAGACGCGATCGACGCCATCACCGCCGACGACGAGGACCCGTCCCTACAGGGCGGCAGCTACGTCGCCATTCAGCGCTACGTGCACGACATGCCCGCGTGGACGTCGCTCAGTACTGAGTCGCAGGAAGCGGCCATCGGCCGCACGAAGGCCGACAACATCGAGATGGACGACGCGGTGAAACCGTCGAACAGCCACATCGCCCTCAACGTGATCACCGATGACGACGGGAATGAGCTCGACATCCTGCGCGACAACATGCCCTACGGCTACGCCGACGGGGAGCGCGGCACCTTCTTCATCGCGTACTCGCGCTCACCGGAGATCACCGAGCGCATGCTGGAGAACATGTTCATCGGCGACCCGCCCGGCAACACCGATCGGCTGCTCGACTTCACGACCGCGGTCACCGGCAGCCAGTACTACGCGCCACCGGGCGACTTCCTCGACGACCCGCCGCCACCGCCGGGCGGTTCGGCGGCCGCGTCCGCTGAACCGACGCCGGTCGCGACGACCCCAGCCCCCGAGCCGACGGAGATCCCCGCCCGGAGCGACGGATCCCTCGGCATCGGATCGCTGCACTGATCCACCACCCGCCCGAACCCGACGACACCATCGCCCACCACCGATCCAGGAGGCACCATGAACAACCTGCACCGCGAACTCGCGCCGATCTCGGCGGCGGCCTGGGAGGAGATCGAGAACGAGGCGTCGCGCTCCTTCAAGCGCAACATCGCCGGACGCCGGGTCGTCGACGTCGTCGGACCGCTCGGGCTCGATGCGGCGTCGGTCGGCACGGGCCGCACCCACAAGATCGACTCGCCCAGCGACGGCATCCATGCATCGCTGCGCGATTCGCAGTCGCTCGTCGAGCTACGCGTCCCGTTCACCATCACCCGCGAGGCCATCGACAACGTCGACCGCGGTTCGAAGTCGTCAGACTGGGACCCGGTGCGCGACGCCGCGCGCGACCTCGCCCTGGCGGAAGACCGCGCGATCTTCGAGGGGTACCCCGCCGCTGGCATTAAAGGCATCCGGGAAGACGCACTGGGGCCCATCAAGCTCCCCGAGGACGTTGCGGACTATCCAGAGGCCCTCGCCGAGGCCCTATCGGCGTTGAAGATGGAGTCGGTGGACCACCCGTACTCGGTGGCCGTGTCGGCCGATCTCTACAACGCGATCAGCGAGACCTCCAACCACGGCTACCCGGTGCGCGAACATCTGCAGCGCCAGCTCGTCGAGGGCGACATCCTGTGGGCCCCGGCGCTCACCGGTGCCTACGTCATCTCCAAGCGCGGCGGCGATTTCGAGTTGACGATCGGCCAGGACGTGTCCATCGGCTACGACTCGCACACCGCGGACGTGGTGAACCTGTACTTCATCGAGTCCTTCACGTTCCTCGTGTACACGCCCGAGGCCGCGGTCGCCCTGACCTAAGCCGCCTGAAACCGACATTCGTAAACCTTCTGGCGCCACGCTCGGCCGAGCAGTACCGTCGGCACAGTGCTGACCCGCCTCCTGCGCACCTACCTGTCCCGATACAAGCGCGAACTGGTCCTCGTCGTCGTGCTCCAGCTTCTGGCGACGGCGGCCATGCTCTACTTGCCGACGCTCAACGCCGACATCATCGACTACGGCGTCGCCCGCGGTGATACCGACTACATCCTGCACACCGGCGTCGTCATGCTCGCCGTCACGCTGGCGCAGGTGTTCGGCAGCGTGGTCGCCATCTACTTCGGCGCACGCGCGTCCATGGCGACCGGGCGCGACATCCGCCACGACCTCGCGCACCGGGTGAACGACTTCTCCCAGCGCGAGATGGGCAAGTTCGGCGCACCGTCGCTGATCACGCGCACCACCAACGACGTCCAGCAGGTGCAGATGCTCGCGGTGATGAGCGTCAGCCTGGTGATCATGGCCCCGATCATGTGCATCGGCGGCATCATCATGGGCATCCGGGTCGCGCCGGGCATGTGGTGGGTGCTCGCCGTGGCCGTCCCGCTCCTCGGCCTGTTCATGACGGTGGCGATCAACCGCATGATTCCCGGCTTCCGCGCGATGCAGGAGCGGATCGACGCGGTGAATCGCGTTCTGCGCGAACAGATCACCGGTATCCGCGTGGTCCGTGCCTTCGTCCGCGAGCCGGAGGAGATCGAACGCTTCGGCATCGCCAACGACCGTCTTGCCGACGCGTCGCTGCGAGTGGGCCGGGTGTTCGCGCTGATGTTCCCGGTCGTCATGGGCATCACGAACGTCACGATGGTGGCGATCATATGGGTCGGCGGACACCAGATCGTCGACGGGAACATGGAGATCGGCGCGCTGACCGCACTGATGAGCTACGTCATGCAGATCCTGATGGCCGTCATGATGGTCTCCTTCCTGGCGATGCTGGCCCCGCGCGCCGCGGTCTGCGCCGAGCGGATTATGGAGGTCCTCGAGACCCCGACCAGCGTCGCGCCACCGGCCTACCCCGCCGGGTTCTCCACCGATCCCGCCGAGGTCGAGTTCAAGGGGGCGGCCTTTGCCTACCCGGGGGCCGACGAGCCGGTCCTGGCCGACCTGACCTTTGCCTGCCGGCCCGGCACCACCACCGCCATCGTCGGATCAACCGGATCGGGGAAGTCGACGCTGATCTCCCTGATACCGCGCCTGATCGACACGACGGCCGGCGCGGTGACCGTCGGCGGCACTCCGGTCGCCGATCTTGATCCCGATCTGCTCCGCTCGGTCATCGGCGTCGTTCCGCAGCGGCCGTATCTGTTCTCCGGCACCGTCGCGTCGAACCTGCGCTACGGCCGGGAGGACGCCACCGACGACGAGTTATGGGAGGCACTGCGGATAGCGCAAGCCGCCGACTTCGTCGCCGAGATGCCCGACGGTCTGGAATCAGCGATCGCCCAGGGCGGCACCACCGTCTCCGGCGGGCAGCGCCAGCGCCTAGCCATCGCCCGCGCCTTGGTGCGCCGGCCGTCGGTGTACCTGTTCGACGATGCGTTCTCCGCACTCGACGTCGCGACCGACGCGCGGTTGCGTGCGGCCCTGGCCCCGGCCACCGCGGATTCGACGGTGATCATCGTCGCCCAGCGGATCTCGACGATCGCGAACGCCGACCAGATCATCGTCCTGGACCGCGGACGCATCGTCGGACGGGGGCGCCACGACGAACTGCTCACCAGCTGTCCGACGTATTCAGAAATCGCCGAGTCCCAGCTCGCGATTACTTCGGGAGGTGCGGCATGACCGGCCCGCGCGGCGGACCCATGATGGCCGGCGCTGCCGGGCCCGCGGAGAAAGCACGCTCCTTCGGGCCGTCGGTGAAGCGGCTGATCGGCCTGCTCTCACGGCACCGCGTCGCAATGATCGTCGTGGTCGGCTCGATCGTCGGTTCGGTGGCCGCCACCTCCATAGCGCCGCGCATCCTCGGCCACGCGACCGACCTCATCTTCAACGGCATCATCGGGTCACGACTGCCCGCGGAGTTGACCAAGGAACAGGCCGTCGCCGGGCTGCGCGCCCGCGGCCAGAACACGTTCGCCGACATGGTCGCCTCGATGGACCTCACGCCGGGCGTCGGCGTGGACTTCAACGCGGTCGCCCACGTGCTGGCCGTCGTGCTGGCCCTCTACATCGCGGCAAGCCTGCTCGGCTGGTTGGCGGCCTATCTGCTGAACATCGTCGTCGTGCGCACGATCACCAATCTGCGCTCCGAGGTGGAGGACAAGATCCACCGGCTACCGCTGAGCTATTACGACGAGGCGCAGCGCGGTGACCTGCTCAGCCGTGTCACCAACGACCTGGACAACCTGTCGCAGACGCTGCAGCAGACCATCATGCAGTTCCTCAACTCGGTGCTGATGGTGATCGGCATCCTCGCGATGATGCTGTGGATCTCACCGCTGCTGTCAATCATCGCGCTGCTGACCATTCCCGCGGCGGGCATCGCGACGGCGATGATCGCCAAGCGCTCCAAACCGCATTTCCTGCAGCAGTGGAAGTCGACGGGCACCTTGAACGCCCAGATCGAGGAGGCGTTCACCGGACACGAGCTGGTGACCGTCTTCGGCCGGCAGCGCCAGGTGATGGACGCCTTCGACGACCGCAACGAGAAGCTCTACAACGCTAGCTGGCGGGCACAGTTCATCTCCGGCATCGTCATGCCGACGATCATGTTCCTCGGGAACGTCAACTATGTCGCCGTCGCCGTCGTCGGCGGTCTGCGCGTGGCTTCGGGGTCGTTGAGCCTGGGCGAGGTGCAAGCGTTCATCCAGTACTCGCGCCAGTTCACCCAGCCGCTGACCCAGATCGGCGCCATGTTCAATCTGATGCAGTCCGGCGTGGCATCGGCCGAGCGCATCTTCGAGATCCTCGACGCCCAGGAAGAGACTCCCGACCCGCTCGAGCCCGAATCCCCCGACAGCACACGCGGCCGGATCGAGTTCACCGACGTGTCGTTCCGCTACATCGAGGACGCGCCGCTGATCGAAGAGCTGTCGTTGGTCGCCGAGCCGGGCCACCTCGTGGCGATCGTCGGTCCAACGGGTGCGGGCAAGACGACGCTGGTCAACCTGATCATGCGGTTCTACGACGTCGACTCCGGCTCGATCTGTCTGGACGGCATCGACACCCGCACGATGACTCGGCGCGACCTGCGCGCCCGCACCGGCATGGTGTTGCAGGACTCGTGGCTTTTCGGCGGGACGATTTTCGACAACATCGCCTATGGCGATCCGACGGCGAGCCGTGAGGAAGTCATCGAAGCGGCGCGCGCCGCCCACGTCGACCACTTCGTCTCGACGCTGCCCGACGGCTACGACACGATCATCGACGAGGAGGGCGGTGGCGTCAGCGCCGGCGAGCGCCAGCTCATCACGATCGCCCGCGCCTTCCTCGCCCGTCCGACGATCCTGATCCTCGACGAGGCGACGAGCTCGGTCGACACCCGCACCGAGTTGCTGATCCAGCAGGCGATGGCCGCGCTGCGCAGTGACCGCACCTGCTTCGTCATCGCCCACCGCCTTTCGACGATCCGCGACGCCGACACCATCGTCGTCATGGAGAAGGGTCGCATCGTCGAGCAGGGCACGCACGACGAACTACTCGAAGCCAAGGGCGCCTACTACCGGCTCTACCAAAGCCAGTTCAGCGGCGCCCTCGACTGATTCCCGCGTTCTGATTGTCATCGCGCGGCGGCAATCGTCAACGCGCGATCACAATCAGCACGCGCGAGAGGGCGCCGTGCTTGGCTCACGCGCCACCGGACGTTGGCGGCCGATGGAACCACCGTGTATGCACGCTGCGTCTAAGGACCATGGCCTACCCCAAAGACCGACACTCACTGATCCGCCGACGCGACGCTTTGCGCGCTGACGTCTCCGACGCCGAGCTGCGCGCAGCCGTTCGCGCAGGCAACCTTCTGCGCCTCACGCCTGGTGTCTACGTCGAGCCGGGCGACCAGTTCGCGGGCCACCGAGGCGCCGACCGGCTTTATCGCCTCCGGTCCATCGCCGTCGCCACCTCCGAGGGCGCTGGCGGGTTCCCTCTAAGCCACATGTCCGCCGCCGCCATGCACGACCTTGCACTGCTCCACCCGGATCGAACGCGGGTCCATCTCACGAGCGGGCTGGGCAGCGGCGGCGCCGTGAGCGCCGATCGGCACCTGCACCCCTCGCCGTTGGGACCCGACGACACGACGGTCATCGACGGCGTCACTGTGACATCGTTGGTTCGAACGGCGGTCGATGTGGCCACCATGAGCAACTTCGCGCAGGGGCTCACCATCTTCGACGCAGCACTGCGGGCCGGCGCCGCTCGTGAAGACCTGCGCGCATGTCTTGCCGACCGCCGGTACGGCGTGCGCGCCGCACGCCGCGCGCTGCTTTACGCCCACCCCGGATCCGAGAGCGTCGGCGAGTCGTGGAGCCGCGCCCAGATGATCGAGGCGGGCGACATTCCAGGTGCCTACCTGCAACGCGAATTCCGTTGTCCGGGAGGCAAGTATCGATGCGACTTCTGTTGGGGCGACAAGCTGATCGGCGAGTTCGACGGCAAGACCAAGTACGGCCGACTGCGACGAGAAGGCGAATCCGTCGCCGACGCCGTCCTGCGGGAGAAGCGTCGGGAGGACGAACTGCGCGCGCTGGGCTTCATGGTGATCCGTTGGACGTGGGGGATGCTCGAACGCGGCGAGATGCTCGCCCTCGCCCGGCCGTGGATCACCCGTTTCGGGCTGAGGCAGGACACCTCTCGCGCGGTGCTGTTGTGATCGCGCGTTGACGATCGCCGCCGCGTGATCACAATCAGAACGCGGGATGGGCGTGGACCCACTGGACTTAGAACCTTACTGCCGAGTAAGGTCACTGGCATGGCAATCAACACCGAGCTCCCCGAGAAGCTCAACTCGACGGTCGAGTCGGCCCACCTGGCGGCCGAGCACATCTTCCGGCCCATCTCGCGCAAGTACGACAAGGCCGAGCACGAGTACCCCGTCGAGCTCGACGAGTTCGCGAAGCTTGCCAAGCAGGCTGCCGAACGCGACCGGACCGAGACCCGGGAAAAGCCCGCTGACGAGGACACCGTCAACGGCATGAACCTGCGCGGCGTGCTCTCGGCCGCGGAGATGAGCTGGGGCGACGTCGGCCTGATGCTGTCGATCCCGGGCCGCGGTCTGGGCAACGCCGCCATCGCCGCCGTCGCCAGCCCCGAGCAGCTCGAGCGCTTCGGTGACGTGTGGGCCTCGATGGCGATCACCGAGCCGAGCTTCGGCTCCGACTCGGCCGCGGTCACCACGACCGCCACCCTCGACGGCGACGACTACGTCATCAACGGCGAGAAGATCTTCGTGACCTCGGGTTCGCGCGCCAGCCACGTCGTGGTGTGGGCGACCCTGGACCGCTCGGTCGGCCGCGCCGCCATCAAGTCCTTCGTCGTGCCGATGGATACCCCCGGGGTCACCGTCGCACGCTTGGAGCACAAGCTCGGCATCAAGGCCTCCGACACCGCCGTGATCGTGTTCGAGAACGCCCGCGTGCCCAAGGAGAACCTCCTGGGCTCGCCGGAGATCGACACCAAGAAGGGTTTCGGCGGGGTCATGCAGACCTTCGACAACACCCGTCCCGTGGTTGCCGCGATGGCTGTCGGCGTCGGCCGCGCGGCCCTGGAGGAGATGCGCCGCCTCATCGAAGAGGCCGGCCACGAGATCGACTACGACAAGCCTGCCGCCGCACAGCACGCTGCCGTCGCGGAGTTCATCCGCCTGGAGTCGGACTGGGAAGCCGGATGGCTGCTCACGCTGCGCGCCGCATGGATGATGGACAACCGCGAGCCGAACTCTGTCGAGGCGTCGATGTCGAAGGCCAAGGCCGGGCGCACCGTCACCGACATCACCAACAAGGCTGTCGAGGTGGGTGCGACCGTCGGGTTCGCCGAGACGTCACTGTTGGAGAAGTGGGCGCGCGACGCCAAGATCCTCGACATCTTCGAGGGCACCCAGCAGATCCAGCAACTCATCATCGCCCGCCGAATCCTCGGGAAGTCCAGCTCGGACCTGCGGTAATCGCACCACGCTGGGTATCTCGGTGAGCGAGTCGAGGGGTCTCGATCACCGATTGATCAGCGCGAGAACAGCGCGGCCGCCAACTTCTGATTGCGGGCGATCCTCGCTGCGTCACGCCGGTAGCGCTCGGCGGCGATCGCCGCGAGCACCCGTTCCGGCGGTGCCGTCGGTGGCGGTGGCGGTGCGACGTAGCCGACGGCGCGCAGCACCAGCTGCTGGCCGGTGACCGCCCGTGCTTGGGGCGTGAACGTGTCGTAGCGGTCGAGGAATCCTCGGATACCCGTGGCCAGGGTCGGCGGCATCGGCGCGAAATCGGCGCTCGTGGCCCATTCCGCCAGTTCCGGCGGCATCGCGATGTGCCGCGAAGGCGGAGCCGAAGCCCGATCACGGATGACGTAGGTGCCGGCGACGAGGTCGCCCAGGCGCTTGCACTTCGGGTTGATCGCCGCGGTGACGAGCGCCGGGATGCCGCCGAAGAAGTACAGCTCGGGCATACCGACCAGTGCGCGCCCGAACGCCTGCCGCACCGTGATGGGCCCGGCACCGTCGTTGACGGTGCGGATGCCCAGGATCAGGTGACCCAGGGTCTTGCCCCGCGTCACGGTCTCGACGACGGTCGGGATGAGCAGGAACACGAGAATCGTCCAGGCCGTGCCCAGACCGGTGCGCAGCGCGCCGTCGAGATGCACGATCTGGTTGAGCTGGGGCATGAGGTAGAGGAACCACAGCCAGAACAGCAGCCAGCCGATCGTGACGTCGATGAACCCGGACAGCACCCGCAGCCCCGGGCTCGCCGGCGGCAGGTCGAGCGCGACGGCCTCGCCGGCGACGAAGTCGTCCTCGGTC